>JBHHUW010000031.1:0-16429 GCA_046753945.1 Thermodesulfobacteriota bacterium | reverse complement strand
CTCTAACTCCGGGGCAGTAGTTTCTTCTTCAAGAAGAGTTTCTTCCTCAGCAGTGGCAGAGATAAGTTCAACAACCTCTGACTCGCCTCTATCCTCATCAAAAGACTGCGGAACATCATCAGGCTCGTGGTCTTCAGAGGGCTCTTCCTCCAAAAGTTCTTCAAGAGGGGATGATTCCCCGTCCTCAGCTGCCTCTTCTTCCAGCGAGGTGTCCAGGGCCTCTACAGCCTCTTGCTCTTCGCCTGCCTCGGCCTCAAGGGCCGGCTCACCATCACCATCAAGGCCTTCAAAAAACTCCTCATCCAAAGAGCCCTCTTGCTCTGCGTCTTCTTCATTACCAGAGCCTTCCGTGGGCTGCGGTTCTTCTCCGAGGTCATGCTCCAGGGCGCTTTGAGCATCACTGCCCCCGTCATCAGGCTGCTCGTCTTCGTCGCCAAAACCCTCTTCTATGAAATCGATATCAGCTTCAATCTCGGTCTCAGCCTCACTATCAATCTGAGCAATATCGTCACTGGTTCTCTCTTCCTCAAGAAAGGACTCGGCCAGGACGTCAATAGACTCTATCTCACCGGACTCTTCGTCAGAGTCAAGTTCACCGGCCGCCTCTTCTTCTCTGGAGGCCTCTACCTCGTCATGTGGTTCTCCCTCTGAGACATCCGCCTCAGACGGAAATGCTCCCTCTCCTTTATCCTCCAGAGTTGGCGGCTCTTCTTCATCAACAAGCCTCTCCTCATGACCATATAGAGGGGTTGCATTGCCAGGCGGAAGCGGCTCCTTATCAAGGACATCCCCGTCCAGTCCAGGTATATCCAGGCTCACATATTCTTCTTCGCCACTCTCAATAGTTTCCTCTATCTCCCCGGTCTCCCTGCTTTCCTCTGCCTCAGCGCCCTCTGTGACCTCGGAAACTCCATCTTCAAAGCCCTCAAGAGAAATCTCAAGCTCTTCTTCTTCCTCTGCAGCCTCTTCCTCAAGGACCTCCTCTTCTTCGGCCTCTGCCTCCGGCTCACTCACCATGAGATCATCATGCGTAACAACTGAAGCAGGCTCAACCACCTCCTCCTCTTCCATATCTACATCGGGCCCGTGGTGATCATCAGTTAATTCTTCAGGCCCGTAGCTCTCAAGGAAACTCAGACTCTCTGCGTCATCAGGCCTTAGATCAAGAATTTTCTTGCTCACCTCCAGCCCCTCGTCCAGCTCTCCTGACTGGACATGATGCTGCAAGAGCAAAGAAGCATATGTAAGAAGCTCATCGTCATCGCCCTTCTCCCTGTATACATCCACAAGCCCCTTGAGGACGCGCGGTTCTTCGGGATAATGGCCGTAAAGCTCCTGGTAAATATCCTCAGCCTTCTTGTAGTTGCCTGCTTCAAAGAGTTTGCCGCATACGAGACGGTACATACCAAAGGCATCGTCTATAAAATCGAGTTTGCGGTACATATCAGCGAGCTTGAGCTTTATGCTGAGATTCGTCGGGTCAAGCTGAACCATTTTCTGCAGGATATCCAACTCCTCACTGTCAAGGCCCTTCTGCTCAAAGTGATTTAGGATAATGGTGTACTGGCTCATGGCGTCGGCGATAAGACGCTGTTTTGTATAGAGTTCAGCCAGCTTATAATGGGTATCTGTACTGTTTTTCTCTATGGTGAGCACTCTCTTATAAACGGCTATGGCCTTAAGGTAAAAACCCCGCCTTGCGTTGCTCTTGGCCGCGCTGGTGTATTCTTTTACGGCCTCCTCAAGTTGACCTGTCTTTACATAGAGGTCCCCGAGACGCAGACGCACCGAGACATCGCCGGAATCCATGTCTATTAAAGACTTGTACTCAACTACAGCCTTATCATATGAGCCCTTATGTATGAATTTCTGGGCCTTCTTAAGTATTTTGTCTTTTTTTGCCATTGGGTCTATTCGCTGTTTTTTTTATGACCTTATATTAAGTCAGATCCCGCCAAGGGCCATCATTGCCCCTGGCCTGAGGGAAGACGCAGGCATCTGAGCCTCTTCATTCCACTCTTTTCTTGAGTATTTTTCCGCAATAAGCCTTCTCTTCAAACTCTCCTCAGCCTCTGTAAACCCGGCAAGCACAAAAGAGGCTTTTAGCGCCTCACTCACCTTTTCCACGAAGACCTGCCCAAAGAGCTCTTTATCAACATCAACCGTGCAAGACTGCGAGACAGTGGCGGTCTGCCCGGGCACCTCTCTGCCGAAAATTCTGCCCCAGAGCTCGCGGTCAAGACCGAATATTATGGAGCCATGCTGCAGGACTCCACCCTTTAAACGCCTCTGCGCGCTCCCGGCAATCTTTTTTCCTTCCAGAAGGACCTCGTAGCGGGCAGAGCTGGCAAAACAGGCCCTGCTCTTCCTGTAGGCAGTAGGTGATGAGGGCCGCGAGAAATCCGCTTCTATACCAAATTCGCGAAGGGTGAGCACAATGGCCCGGCTTATTGTGGAGTAGCACCCGGCTATACCCATGGAATATAGAGGATTGTCCGCGCCGGCAATTACCGCATAAGTGAACTCAGAGTCATGAAGCAGGGCGCGCCCCCCGGTAATCCTTCGCACCACTGGCAGACCGGCATTAGCAAAAGGGGCGGCTTTTTGAAGGTATCCAAGGGAGACCGTAGGCTCGGCCCAGCCGTACAGACGGAGCACCGGCCTGAAGTCCCTGTCCAGAGAGGCGCTTCTCAAGAGGGCCTCATCAGCGGCCATGTTCCGAAAGCCTTGAGACGAGGGATCTATGATTAGCCTCCACTCTTCCATCATCGACCTCTTAAGAAAAATTGTTTAATATTTCAAAGTAAAAAAAAGAGAAAATCTTACGCGGACAGCAAGCAGTTTATGAAGAGAAAGGAGTTTTAGAGGAAATCCCCTTACCTTAACTCATATTTTAGGCAAATCTTGAGAGAAAATCTATATCTATTTTTCCGGCGATAAAATCGTGATTTTTCATTATCCTGATAAGCAGAGGGATATTGGTCTTGATTCCCTTAACATGGAACTCACCAAGAGCCCTCTTCATCCTGACAATTGCCGCCTCTCTGGTCTCGGCATGGACTATTACCTTGGCAAGAAGACTGTCATAGTAAGGCGATACTATGCATCCGCCGTATATGTGCGTGTCAACCCTTACGCCGGGGCCTCCGGGAAGGACAAGCTCCGTAATCTTGCCCGCCGAGGGCACAAAGGTAACCGGGTCCTCGGCATTTACGCGGCACTCTATGCTGTGTCCCTCCATAATTATGTTTCTCTGCCGCAGGCGCATTTTTTTTGTAGAGGCTATCTTTATCTGTTCCTTGATGATGTCAATACCTGTGACCATCTCCGTAACAGGGTGCTCAACCTGCACACGGGGGTTCATCTCCATGAAGTAGAATTTTTTGTCTTTATCAAGGAGAAACTCAACGGTACCGGCGCTGGTATAGCCAATGGCCTTTGCGAGCCTCACGGCGGCCTCTCCCATCTTCTGACGGAGCTTTGCGTCAAGCGCGGGGCTTGGAGACTCCTCTATGATTTTCTGATGCCGTCTCTGTATGGAGCACTCCCTCTCGCCAAGATGCACGACGTTGCCGCTGTCATCGGCGAGTACCTGTATCTCCACGTGACGCGGCAGCTCGCAGTACTTCTCTATGAAGACCTCGCCATCGACAAAGGAGCTGATGGCCTCACGGCGGGCCATGTGAAATGAGCTTGCCATGGCCGCCTGGGTGTGGACAAGCTTCATCCCCCTTCCGCCGCCGCCGCTTGATGCCTTTAAGAGCACCGGGAAGCCTATCTTCTTTGCTACCTCCACGGCCTCCTCCTCGGTCTCAATAGGGGCGTTGGACCACTGGAGCACAGGGACCTTTACGCCCTCGGCGAGTTTTTTGGCCTGCACCTTGTTGCCCATGAGCCTGATTATGGCCGAAGACGGACCTATGAACTTTATGCCGCATTTTTCGCAGGCCTCGGCAAAGGCGGCGTTCTCGGCAAGAAAGCCGTACCCCGGGTGCATGGCCTCGGCGTCTGCCACCTCCATGGTGCTAATGAGGTTTATCATATTGAGATAACTCTCGGCGGGCCGGGCCGCGCCTATGCAGATGGCGCCATCGGCAAACTTCACATGAAGAGCCTCTCTGTCGGCCTCTGAATAGACGGCAAGGGTCTGTATGCCAAGCTCCTTACATGCCCTGATTATTCTTACGGCAATCTCGCCCCTGTTGGCTATGAGTACTTTATTAAACATGGTCAGTGGACTCTCTATTATTTAAAATTATCCGCAATTATAAAGACAGGCAACGTCGGGGGAGACAGAGGGAATGGACGCCCCTCACGGCCTCTATCGTAGAGGCGCCCCAGAGACGCACGTACGCCCCCTAAGAGACATCTACATAAAAGAGCGGTTCTCCATACTCCACGGGCTGGCCGTTCTCCACAAGTATGGAGGTGATGACGCCGCTAAACTCGCACTCCACCTCGTTCATCAGCTTCATGGCCTCTATGATGCAGAGGGTCTGGCCTGTGCTCACACGGCTGCCCACCTCTACATAGGCGTCGGAGTCCGGCGCCGGGGCGCCGTAAAAGGTGCCCACCATGGGGGAAGTGACAGTCTTGATGTTCTCGGCAGGACTGGCCTCGGAGCTCTCCGAGGTATCCGTAGAGATAGTGGGCGCTGCAGGCGCCGGCCGAGGGGCAGGAATAAGCTCCAGATTGGCCGCATTACCGCCTCTGGCCTTGGGCTCGGAAGGAAAGCGTCTCTTTATCTTTATCCTGGACTCGCCATCCTCTGACTCAAGCTCCATGATATCGGTGTTTTTTAAAAACTTGTACAGGATCTTTAGCTCTTTTATATTCATCATGCCTCCTGTTATATACAGAGAAGTTTTGCCGGCGAATTCGTATCTTTTAAAAAGTTGCACAACACTTTTAGCTCTTTTATATTCATCATGCCCCCCTTAGAGAGAGAGCAGTTTTTCCGGAGAATTCGTCAAAAGTTCAGAGCCGTCTTTTGTTACAAGGACCATATCCTCAATCCTTACCCCGCCCCACCCGGGCAGATATATTCCCGGCTCCACTGTGACTACCATACCCTCGGTAAGGACGTCTTTACTACCCGGAGCAAGACCCGGGCCCTCATGTACGGCAAGGCCAAGGCCGTGGCCCGTGCCGTGTCCAAAATACTTTCCATATCCTGATTTCTTAATATGCGCCCGAGCCGCCGAGTCAACGCGAGAGGCCTTTACGCCCTCGCCTATCCTCTCTATGGCCAGCATCTGCGCCTCTTTTACTATGCGGTATATCTTCTTCTGCAGGCGCGTACCGCTGCCTACGGCAAAGGTCCTCGTAGCGTCAGAGCAGTAGCCTCTGTAACGGACACCCATATCCACCACAACAAGCTCGCCTTTTTTTATCTCTTTATCCGAGGCCTTGCCGTGGGGCAGCGCCCCGCGCGGGCCTGAGGCCACAATGGACCCGAATGACGGTCCACTGGCGCCGCGGCTAATAAAAAAATCCTCTACTTTGCGCGCTACCGCTCTCTCCACGGCCCCGGGACGAAGCAGCCTCTGCACCTTCTTAAAGCCGCCCTCAAGTATAGATGCGGATCTTTTTATGAGCGCAACCTCAGCGGGCTCCTTTACCTTCCTTATGGGGCCTGTCACATTGGCCATTGGCCGAAGACGCAGGGGCTTTAAGGCGGCCTTAAGTTTTGTGGCGGCATTATAGCTCAGCGCGCCTCCGTCTATGCCCACGGGCCCCCTAAGGGAGAGTTTTTTTACCTCCCCTGCAATTACAGAAAAAATGTCTTTTTTGTAGATTTTTACAGAAAAACCGTTCTTTTTCACCTCTTCACGGGCCTGAGAAGCGTATCTCGAATCCGTAAGAAGCATGGATTTTTTCTCGGAAAATATCAGATAAGCGCTGGACCCGGTAAAACCAGTAAGATAACGGATATTATCAATACCTGTCTCAAGAAAGACCTTTAACCGCAGTCTGCGTAGCGAGGCGAGCATCTCCTCGCTCCTATGCCTGTACTCTTCTTTATATTCGATAAGGCCGCACTCCCTCTTAAAGCACTACCTTTAAATCAATAAAATAGTATCATATTGAGCAAAAAAGAGCTAAAAAGACTCTAAAAAGGCCAAAAAACTCATTTTTCAGCTCTCTTCAAAAAACCCTTTTTACGCCTTCTGGTTAAGGCAAGATCTTTTAGGGTCTTTATCTTAAGCCCTATCTCCTCATCAGAGGGGCTCGTAAGGGCAAGGATATTGTATATCATAAGGGCATCTTCAAGAAAGCCCTGCTCTTCAAGAATCCCGGCCATGGTCCTTGTAAAAAATATATCGTCGCCTGCATTTATCTCTTTCACGAGAACCTCATAATTACGAGAAAACAGGCCAAAAACAACAAAAAACATCTATAAAATAGAGATTATTAAAGAATAACAGGCAAGTCAAGAAGATTATTTAGAGAGTAGATTTGAAGTTTTCCAGGGTAGCTCTCAAAAGACCGGGCAGGTAATTAAAAAAACAATGAGGCAGAGTGCCTCAGGAGAGAAAATCCTCCAACTCCCTGGCCGTCACATCGCGCATCTCCACAGACCCTATCTCCCTTATGAGGATAAAGCGCATACGTCCGCCAGTTACCTTCTTATCATGTCTCATTGCCTCGATAAAGTCTTCAGGCTTTATCTTCGGTGCTTCAACAGGAAGGCCAAGGGCAAGTATGAGGGCCTCAAGACGAGCGGCCTCCCCGGCGGCAAAGAGCCCAAGGCTCACTGAAAACCTTGCCGCCAGGACCATGCCCATGGCAACGGCCTCACCGTGCCTGTACTGGCCGTACCCCGAGAGTGCCTCTATTGCGTGACCAAAGGTATGGCCAAGGTTAAGGACAGCCCTCTGGCCTGAGGTCTCAAACTCATCGGCGGCTACTACACGGGCTTTAATGGCGCATGAGCGGCTTATTGCCTCTATAATAATATCGCTCTCCAGGGCTCTGAGGCCCGAGGCGTTCTTCTCAAGAAAATCGAAAAAATCCCTCTCCAGTATTACGCCGTATTTTACCACCTCGGCAAGGCCTGTCTGAACGTCTCTCTCCTCAAGGGTGGAGAGCGTATCAGGGTCAATGAGCACAGCCTGGGGCTGATAAAAACTACCGATTAGATTTTTTCCGTGACTGTGGTTTACCGCGGTCTTTCCCCCTACGGAGCTATCCACCTCTGCAAGAAGCGTAGTGGGCACCTGAATATAGGGAACTCCGCGAAGATACGTAGCCGCCACAAAACCAGCTATATCCCCTATGACTCCGCCGCCAAGGGCAATTATGGGCGAGCCGCGCTCAAAGCAATTCGCAACAAGCGCATCGTATATCTTCTCTGCCTCGGCAAGGGTCTTATACTCCTCACCATCGGGCACGGTTATTACAACGGGCTCGAAGCAGCCGGCATTGGCGCGCAGAAGTCCCTTGAGGAGCACATCGCCGTAAAGTCCATACACAAGGGGGTTTGTTACAACGGCGCATTTTCCTGAAAAACCAAGTTCCTTTAGACGAAACCCCGCCTCGGAGATAAGACCTCTCTTTATCTCTATAGGGTAACTCCTGTCCTTAAGCTCTACAGTAAGCGTAGGCAATGGAAACTCTCCAAAATTTTTATCCTGATTAAGGGTTCTGCCAAGGGCCTTTAGCTCTCTTGCACGCCATCAACAAAGGCCTTAATCTTCTTTATCAAATCACCTGTTGAGTCTACGGAAGTATCAAGGCTCATATCGCAGTCTCTGTAAGCGGGCTCTCTCTCAAGGAGAAGCCGCTTTATCTCAGCCTCTCTATCACCGGTATCAAGGAGCGGCCTCTTCTCGTGCCCTCTGCCCCCTCCTCCCCTGTACCCCCGGTGAGCCTTTCCCGTTCTCTCCAGTATTGTAGCTATATCAGCGGTAAGGCATATAATCAATCCCCACTGCTTTAGAAGAGCTCTGCTATCGTGATCAACTACGGTGCCGCCGCCCGTGGCAAGGACTATACCCCTGTCCTGCTCACCTGATACTACATTTTTCACGGCCTCTCTCTCAAGGGCTCGAAAACGCTCCTCGCCAAGAGTGCTAAATATTTCACTCACAGACCGGCCTGCCTCATGCTCTATGAGACCGTCAAGGTCTACAAAGGTCATGGAGAGAGCGCGGGCAAGGTGAAAACCCAGAGTGGTCTTACCTGTACCCATAAAGCCGGTAAGGACTATATTTTTCATAGTAAAAAAGGGGCAAAAGCCCCTCGTTCTTAAGGCCGCCGCCTACCCCGTAGTATGTACGTCCCAGACCAATAGTATGTACGTCACCCCCCACCATGGGGGGGGTCGCATCAGAAGACCCACTCAGAGACGCTGTATGAAGGCTCAGAATTTAAGTACCTGTCTTATATAAGAAGTGACGTTTCTTTTTATCTCGCTCATTGAGTCCCCGCCGAACTTTTCAAGATACGCGGCGGCAACAGTAAAGGCCACGGCGGCCTCGGCAACTACGGCGGCCGCGGGAAGGGCGCAGACATCAGACCTCTCCACACCTGCCCTGATGGTCTTTCCCGTAAGAATGTCAACGGAGCGAAGGGGTTTATAGAGGGTTGGTATGGGTTTCATAACAGCCCGGAGCCGGATTGTCTCGCCGTTGGAGGTGCCCCCTTCTATGCCCCCGGCGCGATTGGTCTTTCTGTAATATGGATGTTTTTCAGGCCAGAAGTACGAGGGTGTATTCTTTGCCGCCTTTCTACGAAATATTTCATCGTGAACCAGAGAGCCCGGGGTAAAACCCGCCTCAAAACCAAGACCTACCTCAACGCCTTTGGTGGCCTGAATGCTCATAAGGGCTCCGGCAAGAAGGCCGTCAAGTTTTCTGTCCCAGTGCACATGACTTCCAAGGCCCGGCAATACGCCGGTAACTGCCACTCGATATACGCCGCCAAGGCTGTCTCCGGCCTCCCTGGCCTCGTCTATACGTTTCTTCATGGCAAGAGTGGTTTTTATATCAGGACACCTTACCACAGATTTCTCTGCTCGTGCAAAGAGCTTTGCCGGGTCAGCCTTTGCCGGCCCCTCCCAGCTCACGCCGCCAAGGGTCTCTACCCAGCTGTAGACATTAATGCCCACTTCCTCAAGGAGCCTTTTTGCCACGGCTCCAACGGCAACCCTTGCAGCTGTTTCGCGCGCGCTTGAGCGTTCCAGGATATTTCTGAGGTCTTTATGTCCGTACTTAAGGCCTCCTGCAAGGTCTGCGTGGCCGGGCCTTGGGCTTGTAAGGGCCCTTGCCTTACTGCCTTTTAAAGGACCTTCAGGCCCCATAACGTCCTGCCAGTTCTCCCAGTCGCGGTTATTAACTACAAGCGTCAGCGGAGAGCCCAGCGTAAGACCACCGCGGAGCCCCGAGGTTACATCAACAGAGTCGCTCTCTATGGCCATACGGCCCCCACGGCCATACCCGCACTGACGCCTCTTCAGTTCCCTGTCTATAAAGGTGGCGCCAAGGGGCAGTCCAGCGGGCAGACCCTCCAGAATGGCCGTAAGATTCTTTCCATGAGACTCCCCGGCGTTCAGGTATCTTAACATGTTATATGGGCTCCTATAATTCTTCTTATGTGAGAGAGGCATGGCCCATGGGACTCACCGGCGTTCAGGTATCTCAGCATAATATAATATCCATTTTTATAGGTCCCTATCCCTCATATTGGCTGTAAAGAAAAGGGCTATTTTGAGGCAAAAAAGGCCTTAATTCTACAAAAAGCACAACACCATCAAGAAACCACTTCTTGTTGGAGTAAGGAAAAGGCCCATTTTATATAAAAAAAGGCCTTAAAACTACTAAAAAGGTTCAAAAACAACAAAAAACTACTTTTTAACTACAGGCCCGCCGGCCCGCACCCAGGCCTCAAGACCGCCCTTCATAGCCTTTACCCTTCTGAAACCACCTCTCATGAGATAGAGCGCAGCACCTGCGCTCGATGCCTCGCTGGGTCACGTACAGTATGTAATTATCTCCGTGCCCATGGGCAGTTCATACATCCTGGCCTCAAGCTCATCAGGGGGTATGCGAACATCTCCCTCTATCCGTATATCCATTGCCTCATATGCACCCTTTGAACGGATATCAAGTATGAGTATCTTATGTCCGGCCTCCATATCTGCGAGGACCGCCTCGGGGGTAACCCTTACTACGTCGTTAATGGTAACGGCAGAGACGTATGTAGAGATACCGATGACAAGGACGAGGGCAAGGAAAATGGAAAGGGGAAAAATTGTTTTTTTCATACATTCATCCTCCAGATAATTATAATTACACATTATCACACAGTTGTCCCTAAAAATCAAAGGTTGCATTAGCGCTAAAAGGTTGCATTAGCGCTAAATAGAGGCTCCTCTTAAAATTTTATCCCTGGCATGGAGGGATAAAATCCTCTATAATGATGATATGGCAGAGATAGTGAGTACAAGAAGACTTGACGCCCGCGGTATGTCTTGTCCCATGCCCTCGGTAAAGACTGCTTTAGAGCTTGAGGATATGGAGGCAGGCGAGATTCTGGAGGTCCTTACAGACGACCCGGTATCCAAAAAAGACCTGCCTGTATGGGCGCTGGCCTCGGGCAACACTGTCCTTGAGGTAAGAGAAGGCGCTGTAGAGGGCCGTGAGGCCATTACTATTTATCTGCAGAAGGGTTAAGGATTGAGCGAACTCTATCATCTCGGCCTTACAAAAGATGAGATAAAGGGGGCCGCCGTGGCCCTCATGCCCGGAGACCCGGCAAGGGCCGGAAAAATCGCCCGTGAGGTATCGCGCTCCTTCGGCACCATGTGCCGTGAGCTGGCCTCAAGGCGGGAGTACACCACCTGCATCGCCGGAGCGGAAAATAATACCCCCGTCATCGTCACCTCAACAGGCATAGGCGGCCCCTCTGTCTCCATAGCCGTGGAGGAGCTGGCCCGTATCGGCATAAAGACATTTATAAGGGTTGGCACAACAGGGGCCATTCAGGATTACATAGAAAACGGTGACTGCGTTATCACCACGGGGGCCGTGCGCCTTGACGGTGCATCACGTCATTACGCGCCGCTGGCATACCCGGCAGTAGCGAATCTCAGAGTAACAAACGCCCTTGTAGCAGGGGCCCGGGAGTCGGGAGTGACCTTTCACACCGGTATTACGGCATCCTCTGACACATTTTATCAGGGCGAGGAAAAAGCAGAGTCATTTAGAAAATACGCAATAAGGGAGATAAAGGGCTCCACAGAAGAGTGGCGCATGCTTCATGTCCTTAATTACGAGATGGAGTCCGCCACCCTCTTTACGGCTGCGGCCTCAATGGGTCTTGAGGCAGGCTGTATTACAGGCGTGATAAACAGAGCCCGGGGAGGCACGATAAGCGCCGAGGTTCTTGCAAGAGGTGAGGATAACGTCATCAAGGCCGCGGTACGGGCCCTCCGCTTTCTCTAAAAAAAACCCCCTTCCGCTCCCGGAAGAACCAGGGCTATAAGGCACCTTAAGCCATATACTAAAGATACTATGATTAAATCCCCGCGTAGATACACGCTACCGCTCTTAATACTCTTGCTGTTCATAACAGGATGCGCCCCCGTCATATCACGGCAAACCCAAAAGGAAGTGGATAAGACCATCACGTTCGTGCATATAAAAAACTCGCCCTCGGGCCATAGAGGAACCGTAGCAATCCTTGGGGGCAGGATTATCAAGATAATTAACCAGAGTGATATAACCCTCATCGAGGTCTTTCAGCTTCCCCTCTCACCAGCGATGAAGCCGCTGCAGGACAAACAAAAATCACAAGGGCGTTTTCTTATCCTTAGACAGGGCTTTATAGACCCCGCCGAGTACATGAATAAGCTTGTCACAGTGGCCGGACCACTTGGCGAACCCATTACAAGGCCCCTTGACAAAACACCGTACAGATACCCCGTTATTGTAACCCGCGAATTTCACCTCTGGCAAGTTGGCGAAGAGAGGAAACCTCTCGTAATCCCCAATATAAGCGGCATCATATTAGGCAATCAGTAATTGACCCTGGCCTTAACGCCCCTTTCATTACCGCTGCCTTCTATCCCGATTAAAGGATTTAAGGTTTCAGGCGATAATAATACTGTGGCATTTCCGCAGAAGGCACGCCTGCGCGGGCCTGAAATTCAATAAAGAATCGCATGGAGAGAGAGAGTAATGGAGACACGTGAGGAGATACTGCGGCGCCTTGGCGAGATACGCGACCTGCCCTCTCTGCCCAGGGTCGTGATAAAGCTTCAGCAGGAGATGAACAAACCAGAGGTGAGCATAAACAACATAGCGCGCATCATCAACGAAGACCCGCCCATAGCCGTGAAGGTATTAAAGGTCGTCAACTCCCCGGTGTACCGGGCCATGCGGAAAATTGTGAGCATCTCAGACGCCACTGTACGCATGGGACTAAAAGAGATATACGAGATAGTGCTATCCACATCCGTCTGCGACATCATGAAGACGGAAGGGGGCATAGACTACACCCGTTTCTGGAATCACAGCATATCCGTGGCCCATGCCGCCAAGGCCATTGTCTCCATATCTTCAGATAGACGGGAGGCCTTTACAAAACCCGTGGCCGACGCCGCCTTTACCGCGGCGCTGCTCCATGACATAGGCATGCTCATACTGAATAAATACAAGCCCGGGGCCTACGGCAATATACTCGAGAAACGTGAGAAGAACAATACTCTCCCCCTCTCAGAACTGGAAGAAGAGGCCTTTGGAATCACACACGCCGAGGCGGGCGCCTTTATTCTGGACAAATGGCGCCTTCCAGAAGAGATAATAGAAGGCGTGGAAGACCACCACAGACAGAACATTGAGAAGGCGGACCCGCCTGTGGCGCAGATCATACATGTGGCAGACTACACCTGCGTACATGAGGGTATTGATGGTGGTTTTGAGACCATGGCCATGAAGTTTAATGAATCGGCCTGGAAGGAACTGGCTGTCTCCAGAGAGGATATCCCGGAAATTATAAAATCAGTACGGGAGCATCTGCAAAAATCCCCTCTTCTCGTAGCGTAAGAGGGCTGGAGTTAAGACCCCCCATTTCACCACTAAGAAGAAGGATAAGGCTAAGTGCAAAAATCCTCCCTTCTCGTAGCATAAGAGGGCTGGAGCAACAAATTCCCTCATTCCTACGCTCAATGAAGGATGAGGCGAAGTTTAAAAAATCCCCCCAGACTCGTCACATAAAGAGAAACCTGAGATTAAAAAATCCCTCAAATCTCTCCTGAAATAAATGGAGAGAGATAACTGCCCCCCTTCCCGGCTTTATGAGATAAGGACGAGGATAAAAAAGCGCCCCCTCGCAAGGTTTACAAGGGGACGCTTAAAAACGCTTAGGCAGGAAAAAAACCTCAACGCATGGGAAATCAGAGTTAGATCCCGGCCACTGCCTCTCTCATCTTCGATATAGTCTCTTTGTAGGAAGGCGTCTTAAAAATGCCCGAGCCAGCCACAACAACATCAGCCCCGGCAGAGACTACCTCTGCTATATTATCAACCTTTACCCCGCCGTCAACCTCAAGCTCTGTGCCAAGGCCGCGCTCACTGATAAGAGAGCGAATGGCCTTTATCTTCTTAAGGGCCCCGGGGATAAAGCTCTGGCCTCCAAAGCCCGGATTAACACTCATGACAAGTACCAGGTCAAGGTCGTCAAGGATATCCTCAAGAGCGCTTACAGGCGTTGCCGGGTTTATGGAGACGCCTGCCCGCGCTCCATTGGCCTTTATGAGCTGCACCGTGCCGTGAAGGTGCCTTGTAGCCTCGGCGTGTATTGTAATAATATCAGAACCTGCGCCGGCAAACTCCGGCACATAACGCTGGGGCTCCTCTATCATGAGATGCACATCAAGGGGCACCCTGGCAACAGTCTTCAGGGCCTGCACCACAAAGGGGCCTATAGTTATATTGGAGACAAAAGAGCCGTCCATGACATCTACATGGAGGTAATCTGCCCCGGCCTCTTCAACGGCCTGAACCTCCTCGGCAAGTCTGGTGAAATCCGCAGAGAGTATAGATGGTGATATCTTCATAAGGAGCCTCTTTAATATTATAATTCTTAGTCTGATAAAAAACCGCTGAAGACCTCTTAGTGTAAGAGCACTTCTTCTATCTTTTTGGCAATATACTCCTCAGGCCTCACACCGCTCTGTATATAAGTCACAGTGTGGTCACCCTGTAA
Organism: Thermodesulfobacteriota bacterium; assembly: GCA_046753945.1. GTDB lineage: Bacteria > Desulfobacterota > GWC2-55-46 > GWC2-55-46 > JADFVP01 > JAJRZX01. The sequence goes on along the minus strand of JBHHUW010000031.1, from coordinate 2,218 downwards.
GATAAGGGTCTTCGGTATACCTTGAACATTATAGAGCCTTGCCAGGCGGTCATCGTTATCAGGGCCTGCCGGAAAGGTCCAGCCCATATCTTCAAGGTACTCAAGCGAGCCCTTCTCGCTGTCTTGAACGGCAACGCCTATGAAGACAACTCCTTTGGGCCCGAACTTCTTGTAGAGGCGCTCAAGGGCCGGCCCCTCCATCCTGCAGGGGGGGCACCATGAGGCCCAGAAATTTATAAGCACAGGACTGCCTGCGTGAGCAGAGAGAGTGAACCCCTCACCTGTAAAGGTCTTAATGGTAAAGTCAGCGGCCTTCCCGCCAATGGAATTAAGTGGCTCCGCTTTGCCGCCTGCGGCAGAGCCGCTCTCTGTCCCTGAACAGGCCACAAGCGCTATAGCCGGCAGCAGGGCAAGGAGACCGTATATCAGCCAATATCGAGAAGGTATAAACTGATAAAAAAGCCTCATCGTCCTCTTAATTACTCTGAGATTTGAAAGACGCTTCAAAGACAAAAGACAGCGGATAAGATAACACAAGGGCAGCATAACTGCACTGCCCTTGCATTTGGTAAGCTACGGGAAAAAAAAAGGGATTAGCCAGCGGCCTTATCCACAAGGTCTGTTATCTGTTTCTTCGGTACGGCTCCCACGACCTGGTCAACGACCTTGCCGTCATTGAATAAGATAAGCGTGGGGATACCCCTTACGCCGAATTTCCCCGGTGTGGCAGGGTTCTCATCGACGTTCATCTTGGCCACTATAAGCTTGCCGGAGTACTCTTCTGCAACCTCTTCCACCACCGGCGCTATGGCCCGGCAGGGGGCGCACCAGCTGGCCCAGAAATCAACGAGGGTGGGTACATCCGAGGAGATGACTATACTCTCAAAGTTTGAATCAGTTACATGAATAACCTTGTCTGACATGGAAATGTCTCCTTTTGATCGTTGTTACACCTGAAAAAAATTTAAGTCATAATTTAATATAGATAAATGTACTTACACTGTCAACCTCTTATTTCCTTATGAGGGTAAGGAAACTACACTTAATCCCCTTGACATAAAAACCGCGAAGAAGGACAATAGGGCCATGAAAGATGAACTGCTCCTTGAAAAACTTGAGGAGACAGCCGAGAGGCTCTCTATCAAGGTTGACTATGACGACCTTCACAAGGGTGATATACGCACCAATGGCGGTATCTTTACCCTGAAGGGCGAACAGCGCATACTCATACACAAAAAACTCTCCACAAAGGACCGCGTGGGGGTGTTGCTGCATCTTCTCTCCCTCCTTGATACAGAGGGCATTCACCTGCCCGATGCTGTGAGAAAGAGGCTTGAAACCTCCAAAGGTTCATGAGCTTTCCCGCCACCTCGACCCTCTTATACATTTGACTTAAGACATGTAAAATGATAAACTAAGAGCGTTAGAAGTCTTGGCTCTGCCCATCTAAGACCCGCAACCGGGTCAACGTGATACCGGGTCAACGTGATACCGGGTCAACATGATACCGGGGCAATATGATACCGGGTCAACATGCAACCGGGTCAACATGCAACCGGGTCAACATGACACCTTGAAGGCCTGTAACCTCTTAAACAATCAGTACTAAATCGAGACCTGGCAAAGAAAGAGAGAGGACTTTAAAGCAGGCAGCCGGGGCAGTGTGGTGCAGGGGCAGTGTGGTGCAGGGGCAATTACCGGGTAATGCAGTAAAGTGATACCTTGAGGGCGGCCGTTAATATCTTCAACAATGAGGGCAAGACCGCTGCTTGAGCAAAAAAACAGGTTCAAAGCCCGCAACAAGAAAGTTTTATACTACCTTAATACCCGCAGCCTCTGCCGTAGCCGGGAAAATCGCAACTTTAAGATGGCAGCGCCTGCAACAAGGGCTGCAGCCCGCATTAGACCTCCTCTATAGACGCCCATGAACTCAAGGCAAAGACCGATTCTATGGGGCAATTGGAATAAACTTTTGGAGACACCGCTTAATGGCGAAAAACAATAAACCTCTTACAAGAAAGATATTTACTCTTTCTCTTTCCCTCATTCTTACACTTCTCCTATCATCGCTGCTTTTCACAACTGCGGCTACTGCAGGAGAAGACGCAAGAGTAAAAGGCCTCAAAGAAAGCAATGAGACCATGGTCCAGAGGGGTAAGGCATACTACTATTACATGACAGGGCATATGCTCAAGGAAAACGGCTACACAAAAGACGC
>JBHHUW010000030.1:0-16765 GCA_046753945.1 Thermodesulfobacteriota bacterium | reverse complement strand
GGGTGGTCTGATCTGCCACAGGTTTTCAAGCTAACATAAGAGGGGTGCCAACCCCAAGAGCGAAGACGGATTTTGCGTTATTGTCTGCATGCCGGGGTGGTCTGATCTGCCACAGGTTTTCAAGCTAACATAAGAGGGGTGCCAACCCCCCCCCTCTAACCCTCCCCTACCTTGATGGCGCAGAGGTTCGAGCACATGGAGCAGACGTCGCCATCTTCGGGCGGCGCGGAGTCGCGAAGACGCTTTGCCCTGTCAGGATTTATTGAGAGGCGTATCTGGGTATCCCAGTCAAGGGCCTTTCTCGCCCGTGAGAGCTCGTTATCCTCTTCCATAAATTTTTTGTCTTTGGCAATATCTCCTGCGTGGGCCGCTATGCGCGAGGCAATAACGCCTTCTCTCACATCGTCTACACCGGGCAGGCTCAGGTGCTCGGTGGGGGTTACATAGCAGAGAAAATCCGCCCCAGCCTTTGCGGCTATGGCGCCGCCTATGGCTGAGGTTATGTGGTCGTACCCCGGGGCAATGTCTGTTACAAGGGGGCCCAGCACATAAAAGGGCGCGCCGTCGCAGAGCTGTTTTTGAAGGAGGATATTGGCCTCTATCTGGTCTATGGGCACGTGTCCCGGCCCCTCTATCATTACCTGTACACCCTCTGCCCTGGCCCTGCGGCAGAGCTCGCCAAGGGTGATAAGCTCTTCTATCTGCGCCCTGTCCGTGGCGTCGTGCAGGCACCCCGGGCGAAGCCCGTCGCCGAGGCTCAGGATTACATCGTATTTTTTTGCGATTTTTACAAGGCGGTCATAGTCCTCAAAGAGGGGGTTTTCCTTCTTGTTTTTTCGCATCCACTCGGCCGTCAAGGCCCCGCCCCTGCTCACTATGCCCATGATGCGGTCCTCGCCGGCTACCTTCTCAAGTGCGCTGAGGTTTACCCCCGAGTGAACGGTCATAAAGTCCACACCTTCCTCGGCCTGGGCCTCGATTACATCGAAGAGGGCTTCCCCTTCGAGTTCGATAAAGCTCTTTCCTTTAGCAGCGCCCTCCACAGCGGCCTGATACAGGGGCACCGTGCCAATAGGCACTGTTGATTCATCGAGTATGGCCCTGCGGATGGCCACAAGGTCGCCGCCTGTGGATAGGTCCATAACAGCATCGGCCCCGGCAGTTACCGCGGCGTGGAGTTTGGCGAGCTCCTCGTTGATATCGGCCTTGTCCCCTGATGTCCCTATATTGGCGTTTACCTTTGTCTTAAGGCGCCTGCCAACGGCAAGGGCGGTGGTGCCTTTTCTCCTGGTGTTTTTTATGACTACGGTAACGCCTTCTTCAACATCACCGCGAATGGCCTCTGCCGCGCGCCCCTCGCTAAGGGCCACCTCTTTCATCTCTTTGGTAATGGTGCCCTTTCGGGCCTGTACGAGCTGTGTCATGATAACTCCTCAAGGCTTAAGGTTATAATGCCCTTCTACAGGTTTCATTATACTTAATAAGTTCATCAGTGATCTCTCTTGCCCTTGACTCCGTATCCTTGCCTGCCAGTATGGCTGAGATAAGGGCTACCCCACTGGCACCGGCCTCCAGGACCTCACCTACGCGCTCCTTCTTTATGCCGCCAAGGGCGTAGAGAGGGATTTTTAAGTGCGCGGCCGCCTCGGTAAGGGGTTTTTGGCCTATTGGCTCGCCATAAGGGGCCTTGCTCGCCGTATGGTATACAGGGCCAAGCGTTACGTAGTCCGCGCCACCAGCTTCGGCCTGCAGTGCCCCGGCAGCAGAGTGCGTGGAGATCCCTATAATGGCCTTATCCCCCATTAGTGCCCGGGCCTGAGACGGGGAAAAGGCCTTTACAGGCAGATGTACTCCATCGGCGCCTGCGAGCATGGCGATATCCACTCTCTCGTTTATGAGAAGTTTTGCATTGAACCTTATTGTGAGCTCCCGCAGTTTATGGGCAAGTCCGAGCAGGTCCCGCGCGCTTAGCGCTTTTTCCCTTAGCTGTATAGTATCCACCCCTCCTCTAAGGGCTCCTTCAGAGGCCCGCAAAAAAGCCTTTTTATCGGGAAATAACGTGCTATCGGTAATGAGCATGAGCCTTCCGGGGTCTTTTACACCTACTCCTTTATTATCCATGGCCGGGCCGCCTTTTTCCCCTTGGCAGGGGGCTCGCTTCGCCACTCCATAACCTCTTCTGCAAGATTACGGCAAGGGCCAGTATAAAGAGTGCTACGCTTACAATCTGCGCTGCCCTCCACTCTCCAAGCATGAGGCTGTCGGCCCTGAACCACTCTACAAAGCACCGTATAAGAGAGTACATGGCCACGTATGAGGCGAAGATAAAACCGTTTCCATGTGCTTTTTTTCTAAGCACAAGCCAGATAAAGAGGAAGATGGTGAAGTTGAGGAGAAGTTCATATAGCATTACAGGGTGAATGGGGATACCCGGGAACTGCCTTCCCGCGGCGCTCTCAGGGCTGAAGACCAAACCCCAGGGCAGGGCAGTTGGCACCCCGTGGGCGTCGCCGTTCATAAAGTTACCGAACCTTCCAAAGGCCTGGCCCAGTATTAGGGCCGGGGCCACGCAGTCCGAGAGCTGCCAGAAAGAGATTTTTTTACGCCGGAGGTATATCCACGCCGCTATGATGCCCCCGGCAATACCCCCGTGAATGGCAAGCCCTCCGTGCCAGATGGCCGGTATCTCGGCGGGGATCCTCATGTAGTAACCAGCGTTAAAGAGCACGTAGTAGAGCCGCGCCCCAAGTATGCCTCCTACCACTGACCAGAGTATGAAGTTGGAGACCTCTTCACCTGTAAGCGCTATCTCCTTTCGGCGCACCTCGGCCCTTATGATACCGGTGCCCACAATAATGGCCACAACGTACATGAGCCCGTAAAAACGCAGCTCAATAGGGCCCAATGTAAAGAGTACAGGGTGCATTTGTCTTATCCTATCATTCCCTCAAGAGGGCTTGAGGCCGAGGCGTAGAGTTTTTTTGGTATGCGCCCGGCGCGGTACGCGAGCCTGCCCGCCGTAGTGGCAAGGCCCATGGCGCGGGCCATGGCAAGGGGGTCTTCGGCGCATGCGATGCCTGTGTTCATTAGTATGCCGTCACATCCAAGCTCCATTGCCACTGCCGCGTCAGAGGCCGTGCCCACGCCGGCATCTACGATAACAGGCACTCCGGCCGCCTCGATGATTATGCGTATATTATATGGATTTCTAATGCCAAGGCCGCTCCCTATGGGGGCGGCTAGCGGCATAACCGCCGCAGAGCCGGCATCTTCGAGCTTTCTTGCCATTATGGGGTCATCGTTAGTATAAGAGAGGACCTTGAAGCCCTCCTTGACAAGGATCTTTGTGGCCTCAAGGGAGGCCTCGTTATCAGGAAAGAGCGTCTTCTCATCACCAAGGACCTCAAGCTTAACCAGGTCTGTCTCAAGGGCCTCTCTTGCCAGCCGGGCCGTCCTTACGGCATCTTCGGCGGTGTAGCAGCCGGCTGTATTTGGCAGAAGCGTATACTTGTCCGTGTCTATAAACTCAAGGAGCGAGCCCTCTCCGCCCGATAAGTCCACGCGCCTGACGGCAACGGTGACCACCTCTGCGCCGGAGGCCTCAATGGCCTCCTTCATGAGCGGAAAGGTCTTGTATTTACCCGTTCCCACCATGAGGCGTGACTTCAGTTCCAGACCCGCTATTTTTAATGTATCGCTCATCGTACTCTTTCCTCCTCTTTAATTTTTATTTTCTCCCCCTCACCCCCGCTAAGACTTATCCCCCGCCTACCATGCGGATAATTTCAATGACATCACCATTGGCAATGGCCCTCTTTTCGTGGCTTGCCCGTGGAACAATCTCCCGGTTTATCTCAACGGCTGTGCCGCGGGTCTGTATCTCAAGCTCACCAAGCAGGCCAGCAAGGGTAATGCCCTCTCTGACTTCCCGGGACTCGCCGTTTATTGTTATAAGCATTTTTTATCCCCTCCCCCTCTCTCCTCGCTAAAAAAATATATCACGCTTACCGCACTCTATCTCATGGAGTTTTTTTAGCACCTCTTTTTTCATGGCAGGGTCTCTTATCTCGGCAAGGCATTTCTCGATTGCCGCCTCAAGTGGCGGCTCAAGGTTCTCATCTCTGTGGTCAAGGATAAACTCCTTAATGGTAAGGGCGGCGTTGGCGCTGCAGTTTTTTTCCATATGGCCGGCCCCTGTGATGTGAGAAAAGGCTGCGCCTGTACGCCCCACGCGGTAACAGGTGGTGCAGAGGCTGGGAACAAAACCCTCTCCTGTGATGGAGCGCATGACCTCGGCAAGCCCGCTGTGGTCGCTGGTGGAGAATTGCCCTGTTGTGGAGGCCATGTCCTGCTCCGGGCCGGTTATCTCTTCTGTATCGCCCTTTCCCTCTGTATAACCTCCGGGGTCTGTGCGCGATGCGGCGCTGAGCTGGCTTGCCCCGATGTGGAGCAGGGTCTTTCTGAGCTCTGCCGACTCTCTTGTTGAGACGACTACGCCTGCCGTGGGCACGGCAAGGCGGAAGACGGCAACGATTTTTTTTAGCTCCTCGTCGCCTACCTCATATGGAATTTCGGGCAGATGCGAGCCCGCTGCGGGCCGGAGCCTCGGTATGGAGAGCGTATGGGCATGTGCCCCGTATGTATCGTAGAGATACCTGGAATGGGCGATTGTGGCAAGAGAATCGAATTTGTAATCATAGAGACCCAGGAGCGGGCCTATGCCGAGGTCCCCAAAACCTGCTTCCACGGCCCTGTCCATTACACCAAGACGGTAATCAAAATCGCTTTTTGGACCAAAGGGGTGCATCCGTGCGTAGGTCTCACGGTGGTAGGTCTCCTGAAAGACCTGAAAGACCCCAACATCGGCCTCTTTCAAGGTCCTCAGCTCGGCCACCCCAAGAGGCGGTGCGTTGAGGTGGATTATCCTCATATCGGTCTCTTTGTATATGGCGTTGACGCAGGAGATTATGTAATCAAGACCCCAACGCGGATCCTCTCCGGTGACAAGGAGCACGCGCTTAAAGCCCATGGCAATGAGGGCGCGGGCCTCTTGCACCACTTCCGCCGGGGTAAGGGCCTTTCGCGGGGTCTCTTTACCGGCGTTTCTGAACCCGCAGTACAGGCAGCCGTTAATGCAGTAATTGGATAGATAGAGGGGCGCGAAGAGGACGACCCTCTTGCCGAAGATACGCTCTTTTACCTGGGCGGCCTTTTTGTAGAGCTCGGCGAGGAGGGCCTTGTCTTCGGTATTAAGGAGAAGGGCGGCCTCCTCCAGGCCAAGTCCCCTGGACTGGTCCCTGGTATCTATGCCCTTTAAGACCTTTGTAAAGTCCCTCTCAGTAGTGGCGCCTTCTTTGGCCAGGCGGGTTATCTTCTTAAAATCCAGCATTTTTTCTCTTCCTGCTCTTAAGGCCTTTAAAGGCCTGATAGTTAAAAATCCGGTAATAAAAAAAGGCCGGCCCTTCTGTAAGGGCGGCCTGATAACGGGTCATGGGATAGAGACCCTACCCATGTACTCTCTTAACGGACTTCGCTTCCCTACGCTGGCATTACCCAGATCAGGTATTGTTAGGGTCTTCTCCACCTCCTGGGTGAAGAACTCTCAGCCTCCTGCGGCTCCCCTGCGTTATTATGATAGGACTTTGTATAGTTTAAAAGTATCAGAGGGTGGTGGTTTAGTCAAGTTGTTTACGGTTTTTACGCCGGGAGAGGCTGGTCTGGCAGGGTGCGGTGAGATAGATACAGGACTTTTGGAGAATGCCTTAAGCAGGGGGTTCTTAAAGTTGCGCGGCTGAGGAAGATGGGGGGATAGGGGGGTAGAAAGAACTACAGGCTCACTTGCCCAAACTGCCTGCGGCAGGTTGCTTTTGCATATTCACTTGGGGTATGGGGTGACTTTATTATAGAACTGCCAGCAAGGATTTCTACATAGAAGATACAGCAGAGATTTCAGGAAGGGATGTTTTTTTTAATGAGCCCTGCGGGTCGGTGGGATGTGACTGGATGATGTTGTTTGCCGGGGTTATGGACGTTGCTGGTTGCGCGTTTCAGGGTATGTCTTTTTAATCAGCCCGGGAGGCCGCGTTAGATGATGTTGCCTGCCGGGGTTATGGACGTTGCTGGTTGCGCGTTTCAGGGTATGTCTTTTTAATCAGCCCGGGAGGCCGCGTTAGATGATGTTGCCTGCCGGGACTATGGACTCGGCTGCGTCGCGCATTTCAGGGAATGTTTTTTTAATCAGCCCGGGAGGCCGCGTTAGATGATGTTGCTTGCCGAGATTATGGACTCGGCTACGTCGCGCATTTTTTTGTTCTCTTTCTGGGAGTAGCGCTGCAGCACCTTGAAGGCGTCGTCCTCGGTGATGGTGCAGCGTTTCATGAGTATGCCCTTGGCCCTCTCAATGAGCTTTCTTGTCTCAATGGCCTCTTTAAGGTCATGGACCTCGTTTTTCAGGCCCTGAAATTCCTTAAAGCGTGATAGGGCTACCCTTATGGCAGGGTCGAGCTGTTTTTTGGTGACGGGTTTAAGGAGATAGGCGAAGACACCGGCCTCTACCACCTTCTCTGGCAGCTCGTTTGAGGAGATGCCTGTTATAAGGATGATGGGAACGGGCTTCCTGGCGCTAATGGCCCTGGCGGCCTCTACGCCGTCCATCTCCGGCATCTTTATATCCATGATGATAAGGCCGGGGTCGAGTTTTGCCGTTAGCTCCACGGCTTCCTGGCCGTTGGCTGCGGCCCCTACGACGGTGTGCCCCAAAAGTTCGAGTTGGCTTGAGAGAAAAGCCCTCGTCTTTTCGTTGTCCTCGGCTAAGAGAACTTTAAGTTTTTTTATTTTGTTTTCTGTTTTTGCCATCGTGACAAGCCTTATAACCTTCGACGGTTACTTGAATAGCATAATATATAAGCCCTCTGAAAGTCAACGTATTTTTATATGGCAGGGTTTTCCGGGCTCGTTTTTTTTCCTGCAAAGACCCTGTTAAGAATAAGGGTAAGGATTACGGCGTAGCCAAGGGAGGCCATGTACAGACGGTGTTCGAAGATAACATCTATGATAGGGATAAAGCTGGAGGTGGGAGAGAGTATGATGAAGAACCAGATGATAAAGAATGAGGCGCATTTTGCCGCAGGGCCCTTTTTCTTGTATGAACGCAAGAACATGCAAAGGGCAAGCACGATAAGGGAGAGATGAATGAGAATAGAGAGAGCGGGCCACGGCAGGGGTATGGTGAGGCGGGCGCCATCGCCTGGCCGGGGCAGCTCAAATAACCCCTTAGAGACCGGGAAATCATAATCAATATTCTGGTTTATGGGAAGTATGAGAAGGGCGTAATAATAAAGAATGACATTTGATTCTGTTAAAAAATACTGGAAGGGGGTAGTAGTGGGCACGCCGAAACCTGCTGTTGGAAACCGCTGAAGGGCCGGCAGGTCGGCGTATTTTTTTCCCTCTTCAACTTCTACAGTGGCCGTTGCCATGGCCGTTTCCTTGCTTACGTCGCTAAAACCCCCGAGAGGGGCCACGGTCTTGACCACAAAAAGGATACCGAGCACAAAGAGCGCGGCATAGAGCGGCCATTTTTCAAGGATTTTTCTGGGGGAGAAAGAGCTTACAAAGTAAGCGTCATAGAGGAGAATAAGGGCCGGCAGGGTAATGGCTATTTCCTTAGAATAAAAGGCGGCAATATAGATGAGGGGGATGAGGGCGTAGTAAATATACTTTTTAAGCGGCTTTTCGGCATGGGCCTCTGCCTCTGCGGCAGTGGTAAAGCATACGAGGGCAAGGAGGCAGAAGAGGGCGCTCTGGATCTCCATCCTCTGCACGATGTAGGCCACGGCCTGGGTCTGCACGGGGTGCAGTGAGAAAATGGCGGCGCATGAGAGCGAGAGCAGCCTTGCCCTTGGCAGGGTAAAGCCTGTGAGGACCAAGGTGCGGGCGATGAGGATATAAACGAGTATGGCGTTAAGGATGTGTATGGCGATATTTACAAGGTGATACCCCCTTACATCAAGACCGCCGATGGCGAAGTTAATGGCCAGGGAGGCCGTGGTAAAACCCCTTGGACCCATGAGCATGGCCGGAAGGTTGGCAAGGTTCCTGATCATGGGGTTATTGGTAATCCAGACCTCGTCGTCTAACTGGAAGACTCCGTGAATGGTCTTGTAATAGGCCAGGAAAATGAGTAGAGAGAGGAGAAGGAGGGAGAGGGGGGCGGCCCACCTCTTGGAAAAAAATCTATCTATAGGAGGATAGCTCCTCAAAAAGTTCTCCCTTTACAAGGCGCCTGGGCGGGAAGAGAGGGCTGGTTGCGGTTCAAGGTTTTTTCTCCCCCTCATTGTTTTTTGTCTCATCGGGCAGCAGCCCAGCTTCTTTAAGGGCGTTTTTAAGGATTGCTATCTCCTGGGCAAGGACCTTGTTCTTGTCATGAAAGATGGATATGACTACGGAAAAGTGCAGGATTATGAGCATGACAAAGAGAAAGGCCACAAGAAAGAGCAGCGATGGGGCGTAAGCCACGCCAAGATACCCGGCAATGGTGTCAAGGAGGGTTTTTCTAAGGGCCAGCACAAGGATGGCCAGCGCCGAGGCAAGCCAGAGCACCGAGTATTTTTCTTTAAGGAGCCCGCGTCTCACAAAATCAACGACAAAGGCAAAGAGCAGTAAGGCCCCGACTATGGCGAGTATCTGATATAGATACATGATTCACACTCCGTAAAGAGAGGGTTAATACTGATCTACCTTTTTCAAGAGGTCCACGCCGATGGCCAGCAGGACCTTTACCATGTAATAGATGCTTCTCGCGGGGGTAATGGATGAGCGTCCCCCCTGTCTCGGGCTCATCTGCACAGGTGTCTCCAGGATACGAAAGCCCTTCTTGTGCAGTAGGACAAGGGCCTCTACCTCGGGATAATCATCGGGGTAATGGGAGCTGAAAAAATCTATGCATCTCCTTCCAGAGGCACGAAACCCTGATGTAGTGTCCGTAACCTTCTCGCCTATTATGAGAGAGACGAGGTTTGAGAAAACGGCCATGCCTGCCCCCCTGGCAAAGGAGGGGCGGTACCCGCTCTTGGAGATAAACCTTGAGCCCACCACAAGGTCGGCCCCCTTGTCCTGGAGCAATTCCAGAAGGTCTTGAATCTGCCCGGCCGGGTGCTGCCCGTCGCCGTCTACCTGCACGGCCACATCAAAGCCGAAGATAGAGGCGTACCTGAAGCCCGTCTGCATGGTGGCGCCTATACCCATATTAAAGGGGTGGGTGAGCACGGTAATGCCGAGGCTCTCGGCTATAGGGCCTGTAGCGTCGTATGAACCGTCGTTCACCACGACGATATGTGCGTGGGGCTGATGGGTCTTTACGGCCTCGATGACGCCCTTGATGTTTGCCTCTTCATTAAAGGCGGGTATTATTATAAGGGTTTTTGGTCTTGAGATCGTCATGGCCCTGTTTTTTACTTAAGGGGTGGCGCGTAAGGCCTGACCGGGCCGTGAGGTCTCTTGGCCGCTGAAGATGGTGCCGAAGGGGGGACTCGAACCCCCATGGGCCAGAGCCCACTAGAACCTGAATCTAGCGCGTCTACCAATTCCGCCACTTCGGCCGGCAAGGAGAATGTGAAAAGACGTGCCATGGCGGAGATAAAAAACCTTGAGCCACGCGGTCTTTCAGTATATATTTAACTTTATAGAGCCCTCTCCGCGTCTTTAAAAAAAACCCGTGGTCTTTTGAATAATACCTGCAGAGAAGACGCGCGGGCAGAGAACAATTTGCAGATAAAGCCCATTATTAATAAAAAATATTCGCACAGCAAGATACTTAAGTCAAGGAGGTTTTCTTAAAGATGATTATACACATAGTGCTTTTTAAGTTTAAAGAGAGAACAGAGGCTCATATTAATGAGTCCCTGGAGAATCTTCGCGGTCTCATGGGCAAGGTCCCTTCCCTGAAGGCCCTTACCGTGGGTGAGGACGTGGTGCAGGGGGAGAGGTCTTATGACGTTGGTATTATCGCGGGCTTTGAGGACCTCGCGGGGCTTGAGAGCTACAGGTCGCACCCGGAGCACGTTATTGTGGCCAATCGTCTGAAGGAGATAAGCGAGTCAATAGTGGCCCTTGATTTTGAGGAGAAGTAGTTGACAAAATGTAAGGATGTTTCAGATAAAGCCGTTGTGGGGTTTATGGAGGAGATGAACAAAAAGCTCTCCAAGCCCGTCTCCATGCGAGAGCTTATCAAGGTCTTCTGCGTGCCGGAGGAGAAGAAGGGTAAGTTCAAGGCCCGTATAAGGCGTCTTGTAGACGAGGGACTCCTTGTGAAGGTGCGCGGCGGCAGGTACGGCCTTGCCGTGAGGATGAACCTTGTTACGGGCGTGTTGCAGTGCCATGCCGATGGTTTTGGTTTTGTCATTCCCGAGTCTAAGGGTGAGAAGGGGACGCAGGAGAGAGATGTCTTTATCGGAGGACGCCGTTTTGCCGGGGCCATGCACGGAGACACGGTGGTGGCGCGCGTAGAGGGGCAGAAGGAGGGGGGTAAACGCGAGGGCCGCGTCATAAGGGTCTTGAAGAGGGCCAACAAGACCCTTATCGGGATGATACACCGGGGTAAACACCTCTGCGAGCTGGCGCCCTCGGAGGAGAGGATAATAGAGAGGGTAATCATACCCCCAGGCTGCGGTAAGGGGGCGGCTGACGGGGTCATGGCAGAGGTGGAGATTACAAAATGGCCCTCAAAACACTCCTCGGCCACAGGCAGCGTCATAGAGATACTGGGCGACCCTGATGACCCTGATGTGGAGGCCGGGATAATCCTTAAAAAATATGGTCTCTCCGCGTCTTTTCCACGCTCTGTAAGTGAAGAGGCCCGTGCCGCGGCCCATGTTGTAGATGAGGCCGAGGCAGCAGGGCGCACTGATCTGCGGGGCCGCGCCATCGTCACCATAGACGGCGAGACGGCCAAGGACTTTGATGACGCCGTAGGCATAGAGAGACTGCAGAGCGGCGGATACCGCCTCTTTGTCTCCATAGCCGATGTGAGCCATTATGTAAGAGAGCAGAGCCAGCTTGAGAGCGAGGCCAGACGCCGCGGCACAAGCGTTTATTTTCCCGACCGCTGTGTGCCCATGCTGCCCGAAGCCCTCTCTAACGGCATATGCAGTCTCCGGCCCGGAGAGGACCGCCTTACCATGACCGCGGAGATGGACTTTAACGCAAAGGGCTCTGTAGTGGGCAGCAGGTTCTATAAGAGTATTATCCGGAGCAAGAGGCGCCTAACCTATACAGAAGTTAAGGAGGCCCTTGAGGGCCGCGGCGCCCAGGGGAGTAAATCCACTGACGGGCTTCTGGGTGACCTTCAGATAATGAGAGAGCTTGCGGAAAAACTTACTAAAAAGAGGGTTAAGACAGGCAGCATTGATTTTGACCTGCCTGAGCCTCAGATTATTATCGATATAAACGGACGCGTAGAGGATATCGTAAGGAGCGAGAGAAATATTGCCCACAGGATAATCGAGGAGTTCATGCTGGCGGCCAACAGATGCGTTGCCGAGGAGTTTAGAAGAGGCAAGCTGCCCTTTTTATACCGCATCCATGATCTGCCCGACGAGGAGAGCATAGAGTCCTTCAGGGAGTTTATCGCCGAGTTCGGCCTCACTCTTGAAAAAGACGCCAAAGGCGCGCCGAGTTTTCAGGGTGTCCTTGGGGCCGTAGAGGGCCGGCCCGAGGCAAAGCTCATAACACATATGCTGCTGCGCTCCATGAAGCAGGCAGTGTACAGCGAGAGGCAGGCCGGGCATTTTGGCCTTGGCTTTCGTGATTACACTCACTTTACCTCTCCCATAAGGCGGTACCCCGACCTTGTGGTGCACAGGCTCCTGAAACTCCTCATAGCGGGAAAATACACTAAGAACGAGCAGGCCCGAATGGCCGCTATTCTACCCGAGACAGCCGCCCTTTCTTCAGCGCGGGAGCGCAAGGCCATGGAGGCCGAGCGCGAGATAGTGGACCTTAAGAAGGTTCAGTTCATGAAAGACAAGGTCGGCGAGGAGTATGAGGGCATAGTCTCCGGGGTAGTGAGTTTTGGTTTTTTCGTGGAACTTAATGAGTATTTTGTCGAGGGGCTCGTCCATGTCTCCTCGCTCCTTGACGATTATTATGTATTTGATGAAAAGAAACATCTCCTAAGAGGTGAGAGAACAAAAGAGGCCTTCAGGGTGGGCGTTGGGGTGAAGGTGAGGATAGAGAGCGTGGACCTTGGCAGAAGGCGTATAGACCTCGTCCTTGTTACGGAGAAAAAAAAAGGAAGTAAGGGGAGCAAGGGCGGTAAAGGCGGCAGAAGCGGTAGAGGAGGCAGAGGCAGAAGGAGAAGATGAAGACACTGAGGGCTCATATGGCCTACAGGAATATAAAGAGGCTCCGCTACATCGTGGGCGTTCTCCTGAAGTACGGATTCCAGCCTCTCATGGAGAGACTGCATCTCACGCGTCTGCTCTCCATTCCTGCAAGGATTACAGGCCGTCATAAGGTACGTGTCCACGAGGCTCTTACCGAGGCAGAGCGTCTGCGTCTTGCCCTTGAGGAGCTTGGCCCCACCTTCATAAAAATCGGACAACTACTCTCCACAAGGCCTGACATCCTGCCCGATGAGTATTTGACGGAGCTGCTGAAACTTCAGGACAGCATACCTCCCGTACCCTTCAGCGAGGCCGTAAAGGTGCTGGAGAAGGAGCTTGGAAAACCCTGGAGAGAGTTTTTTAAGAGCATCGATGAGAAACCCATAGCAGCGGCCTCCATAGCGCAGGTCCACAGGGCCGTAACCGCTTCTGGCCGTAATGTGGTGATAAAGATACAGAGGCCGGGCATTGAGGATATTGTTGCAAGGGACATCTCCATCTTGAGGTACATGGCCGGTCTTCTGGAGAGCCGTGTCATCGAGAGTAGAGTTTTTGACCCCGTTGGCGTTGTTGACGAGCTGGCCGCCATAATAGCAAAGGAGCTTAACTTCAACCTTGAGGCCAGCTTTACGGAGAGGTTCAGGGAGAATTTTGCCAAAGAGCCCCGTGTAGAGGTGCCCCGGGTTTACTGGGACCTCACGGCCAGGCGGGTCCTTACCATGGACAGGGTCCGCGGCACCAAGGTGGACCGCGTTGCTGAGCTCAAGGAGCGCGGCATTGAGAGCGATAAGATTGCGCGTCTGCTCATAGAGGTCTACTTCAGGCAGGTCTTTGACTTCGGCCTTTTTCATGGCGATCTGCATCCCGGCAATATCTTTGTCGTTGGCGAAGACAAGATAGCCCTTGTGGACTTTGGCATAGTGGGCAGAGTGAACCACGCCATGCAGCGCGACCTCGTCGAAATCCTCCTTGGCCTTATAAGAGAGGACTACGAGGCCCTTACAAAGGTCTATATGAGGATGGGGGCCCTATCTGAAGACATAGACAAGGCGCGCTTTGAGAGAGAGTACGCCGATACGCTTGTAAGGTATCTTGGCAGGCCCGCCGAGAGCGTTCACTTCGGCGAGTTCCTCATGGAGCATGTAAGGCTCGCCGCGCGTCATAGAGTAGGTCTTCCAAGGGAGTTCATCCTCTTTAATAAATGCATAATAGAGCTCGAGGGCCTTACAAGGCTCCTTGCGCCCTCTATCAACATTGTTGAGGAGAGCGAGCAGTACGCCGTGAAGTTATTGAGGAAGCGCCTGGACCCCCGGTTTTTTCTGGAGGATACCTTTACGGCCCTTGATGAGTATAAGGAATTGGCGCGGGACTTTCCCGCAAGGGCAAAGAGCATCATGGACGAGCTGGCCGAGGGCAGGCTCAGGATAGAGTTCCTTCACAAGGGGCTTGATGATTTCATGGGCGAGATGGACAGGTCCACGAACCGCCTTACCTTCGGGCTCATTATATCGGCCCTTGTAATAGCCTCGGCCCTTGTCATAGCCTCGGGGGTAAAACCCGCCATATTCGGTTATCCCGTTATCGGCATACTCGGTTTTGTCGTGGCCTCTTGTCTTGGTCTCTGGCTCGTAATACAGATATTAAGGTCGGGAAAATTATGAGGAAAAATTCTTTTTCCGGCTCTGGCAGGTTTTCTGGATGAAAGTCATAAAAAAAGAATCTACTTTCAGGAGCGATGTCGCTCCTGTGGTTACGCTTGGAAATTTTGACGGCATACACCTTGGCCATCAGAAAATACTCTCCAGCGTGGTGAGCAGAGCGCGGGAGATTAATGCGCCGAGCATGGTCTATACCTTTGACCCTCACCCCTTGAAGGTAGTGGCCCCTGAGATGTGTCCGCCCCTTATACTTGGCCTTGAGGATAAGGTTGCCCTTGTAGAGTCCTGGGGTATTGATTTTTTTGTTCTTGCCCGCTTTACGCGGGAGCTTGCCGCCCTTCACCCCCGGGATTTTGCCGAGGAAGTCCTGGCGGGACGGCTCGGCGCCAGGGAGGTCTGTGTTGGGAGGGATTTTTCATTTGGACGGGACCGGAGCGGCGACGTGGGCTCCCTTCAGGAGTTTGGAAGGAAATTGGGCTTTTCTGTGAGGCCCATCGCCCCCTGCACGAGGCAAGGTCAAGTGGTGAGCAGTTCCAGAATCAGGGGCCTCATATCAGCGGGCGAGGTGAAGAAGGCTTCGGCCCTTCTTGGAAGGGCTTTTTGTATAAGAGGGCACGTTGTGCCCGGGGATTCACGCGGCAGAGAGCTTGGTTTTCCAACGGCCAATATCGAGCCATTGGGCGACCTTACCCCATCAGGCGGTGTCTATGCCGGAGTTGTCATTCTCTCGGGAGAGAGACACGGCGCTATAATTAACATAGGAAGCGCGCCTACCTTTGGCGGAGATGATAAGGTTATGAGGATAGAGGCCCACATACTGGGGTTTAGCGGTGATATTTATGGCAGCGCCGTATCCCTGGAGTTTATTAAAAAACTTCGCGATGAGAAGGCATTTGGTGATAGCAGGGCCCTTATAAGGCAGATTAAGGCAGACCGCGTGCGTGCGGAAAAAGTTCTCCAAAAGGTGATTTCATGATGAAGATTACAGCGGCGACAAAAACACTTGCCATTTTTGGCGACCCCGTAAGCCACTCCATATCCCCGGTGATGCAGGGGGCTGCCTTAAGGGCCCTTGATATTGATATGGTCTACCTTGCCTACAGGGTTGCGCCCGCGGACCTTGGCTCTGCCGTATATGCCATACGCACGCTGGGGCTCAGGGGCGTGAATCTAACCATACCCCATAAAGTAGCTGTCCTGGAGTTTCTTGAAGAAGTGGATGACACGGCGCGCGTGCTTGGCGCCGTGAATACCATCTTGAATAATGACGGAACCCTTAAGGGTTATAATACCGATGCCGTGGGTTATATGTGGAGCCTTGAGTCTGAGACGGGTTTTACGCCACGGGGACGAACTGCCTTTGTCTTTGGTGCAGGCGGGGCGGCACGCGCCGTAGTCTATGGCCTTGCATCAGGCGGCGTGAGCCGTGTTGTAATAGCCAACAGGACCCTCTCCCGCGCCGAGGCCCTCTCCGCAAAGTTGACCGCGGTATGCCCCGGCGTGGAGATTTCGGCCATCTCTTATGAGAGCAAAGAGATGGAGGGCTTACTTAAGACAACCGATCTCCTCGTAAACGCCACCTCCCTTGGCATGGCCGGGGGCCGGCATGGAGAGCTTGACCTGCCCCTTGAGCATTTAAAAAAAGAGGCCGTTGTCTCGGATATTGTCTATACTCCTATGGAGACAGGGCTTATTAAGCAGGCCCGCGGGCTCGGCCTTGCCACTCACGGCGGGCTCGGTATGCTCGTCGGGCAGGGGGCCAAGAGTTTTGAGATATGGACGGGACAAAAAGCCCCTGTTGAGGTGATGAGAGAGGCCG
This sequence comes from Thermodesulfobacteriota bacterium, assembly GCA_046753945.1. GTDB lineage: Bacteria > Desulfobacterota > GWC2-55-46 > GWC2-55-46 > JADFVP01 > JAJRZX01. The sequence goes on along the minus strand of JBHHUW010000030.1, from coordinate 905 downwards.
CCCTGGAGGCCCTGGGGCTAAAACACAGCTGAGACCTGGCATGAAGATTATTTTTTTAGGCGATGCACATCTAAAGGGCGAGGGCGAAGCGGCTGAGACCGCACTCATCGAGTTCCTCCAAAATTTAAAGGAAGTGGACCTTCTTGTAATCCTCGGCGACCTCTTTGACTTCTGGACGGCCCGTAACACCGTGGTGGAGCGCCGCTACAGAGATGTCCTGCAGGCCCTGAAAGATGTAAAAGAGCACGGCGTAAAAATTATCTACGTCGAGGGCAACCACGATTTTTCCATGGGCAGTTTTTTTATTGATGAGCTTGAGGCCTCTATAGTGGAGGGCTCCATGGTGCAGGAGTTTGACGGCAAGAGGTTCTACCTCACTCACGGCGACACCGTGGGCATGACAAAGGGTTACAGGCGGTGGCGGAGGTTTTTGCGCTCACCGCTTTTTTCTTTTCTGACGACGGTGGTGCCCTCGGGAGTTGTCTGGAATATTGCCACGAGGTTATCGGGAAAGAGCAGGTCTTATAATACAAAGGGCCAGCAACTCGATGAGCGCCTCCAGGAATTCGCTCACGACAGGATAGACGGCGGCGTGGATATAGTCGTCATGGGGCACTCTCATATGGCGGGCGTGCATAAAATCGGCCACGGGACCTACGCCAACCCCGGCGGCTGGCAGGGCGAGAGGAGCTACCTCCTCTATGAGAAGGGGAAGATAGAGGTAAAAAAATATTAATCCCTTACTTTCTTTTGGAGAAAAGAAAGTAAGACAAAGAAAACCAACGGGGCCGGACCGGGCATCGGGCACTTCAGAAAGCACAGCGGCAACTAAGCGCCGCTATGTCTTACCTGGCAGACAAAAAAACTTTCTTTTGGAAAAAAGAAAGTTCGCAAAGAAAACCAAT
>JBHHUW010000029.1:0-17058 GCA_046753945.1 Thermodesulfobacteriota bacterium | reverse complement strand
GGGTTAGCGGCGCATGGGTTAGCGGCGCATGGGTTAGCGGCGCATGGGTTTTCCATCTTGGCAGGATGATCTCCCTTGGCCATAAGAGTGCCTTCTGCCGCAACAGGTTGTATAGAGATGGCGGTAAAGGCGAAAAATACCATTATGCCCATTAAAACACTCAGTCTTTTCTTCATCTTTTTTCCTCCTCTGTTTTTTACTGACTATCCGGGTTGATCTGCTGATTCTGCTATAAAAAGCCTGCCAAGTATTTTCATGGCCTTAAAAAAAATCACGGTCTACTTCACCACACTCACACTGCCTGTCATTACAGGATGTACGGTGCAGAAGTAGGGATAGATCCCTGCTTTCTTAAAGGTAAACTCAAAACCATGGCCCTTGCCATAGGCGCCGGAATGGAATTTTCCATCAGGGAGGCGGCTCTCTCGTACCTGGCGCGCTTTGCGCCCCTCTACAACTCGGCCGCTCGTTACGTCGTGCGTGAAAGGGTCTTCATTAACCCAGCGCACCGTTGTACCGGGCTCTACGGTTATCTCGGCAGGTCTAAATGTCAGCCCCGTGATTCTCACAACCACTATATCCTCGGCATCAGCCGCCCTCATCGTGCCATCTGTACCAGCTAAGACCCCGGTGATGATTGCCGTAATAAAAAGCATTGAAGATATTTTCTTTACCTTTACCTTCATTGGGGCACCAGACTTTTTGCAAGAGAAGAGCGGGAGAGAATATACAGCATCCTGGTCTTACTCTTACTACAGGGCCTACTCCCAGATTATCTTCTCCCACATGAGGTGGACAAACTTCTTATAAGGCGGCAGGTACCCCTTTGTCTTTTCCTCATCGGGGTGTGCCACATAATGTATCTGTATGCCGTGTTTATTGTAGATGCTTCCGGGGTACTCTCCTACATTCTTTGGTCCCTTAAAGTCTACCTTTCCAGTGGCGGGGTGGCGTACCTCTTCAGTAACCATAAGGTGCGCCGGCCCCTTCCAGGCAAGTTTGCCGTTATGATAGACACTGGCCGGTCCCCACGTAGCCACATATGTCCAGACCTGCGGCAGTACAGGGGGGCTCAGCTTCGGATCAACGTCTCCGCCGGCAGCGCCATGTAGGTTGACATCTGTCGTTACCTTCTTGAATTGTTTCTGAACTATCTTCCACGTGCCGTCAGAGCCCTTGAAGGTGGCCACTATAATGCCGGAATTACCGCGCGGGTCAAGCTCTATCTTTATCTTTCCCTTGCCATCTATCTTACAGCTGCCGTCATAACAGAACCTGTCCTGACTGTCGTGTTTACCAACCTGATAGGCCGGTTCAGTGCCTATGATGCTAACCGTATCCACCGCAGCATGGACAGGGGCCGAGATTGCTGCCAGGAAAAAGGCCGCGGCAATAAAGACCATTGCAATAAAAATTCCTCTCTTACCTATCGTCATCATCCTCTCCTCTCTCTTGTCTTCCTGCTCTACCTCTACAAGCCTCTTTTGCCTGCTCTTTCTTCCCTGACTGCAGCCATTCAGGGCTATCATCACTGACCTTTTTCCTCAAGACCTCACCCTTTCTGAGAATTATACACCCTCCATGCTCTTTGCCTGACCCCCTGCCTGCCCCCCTGAGAGATGGTTTTTTCCTGCCTTCCTCGTTCTCCATACTTTTATTTATACTTAGAGTATATCTTATTTTATGTAAGGAGGCTTACAAAGCAAGAACTTCCCGCCATAACCCCTCAGGGAACTATAAAATGCCTGCCTTCCAGGACGAGCTTGTGATCACGCCTTAAGTTATTAAGCTCAAGGGTAACGGTCTCACGTGTGGCCCCGACAAGGTTGGCAATCTCCTGATGAGAGAGATGAATGGTAATTTTTTTTCCATCCGGTGTCTCCTCGCCGTACTTCTCGCCAAGGTCTTTAAAGAGGAATAAGAGCCGCGTCCTCACGTCTTGAAAGATGAGGTTCTCTAAGCGGCTCTCAACCTTTCGAAGGCGCGAACCGAACCATTTTGTAATGCCAAGAGAGACCCCGGGGTTTTCGCTTATAAATTTTTCAAAATCACCCTTGCCCATGGCGCAGATAAAGGAGTCCTCAAGGGCCTCGGCGCTGGTCTCCCTCTGTGCTTCACCGGCAATGGCCAGCTCTCCAAAAATATCTCCCGGCTCAAGGATGTCGATAGTGAGCTCCTTACCTTCCTCGGTAAGACGGGTTATCTTTATCCTGCCTTCTTTAAGGATATATACCTTCTCGGCGCTGTCCCCCATATTGTAAATAAAGGACTTCTTCTTAATGCTCACGGGCCTTAGCATAGCCGCCATGGCGGCCCGCTTCTCTTCGGGCATGTCGGAAAAGAGTGTATTGGTGCTTATGTACCAGAGGGTGGGTTTGTGCATTATGTCCTTTTTTTTATCACTAAAGTATGTCAGGATTATGGCATAAATACAATATTTTTCTCCACCATCTCTGCGTCCCCTCACCGGGCAGAGACCGAAGATAACCATTGCTCATTTAAGAGGTAAGAACCAATGCATTTATCCAGGAGAACATATTTTTACATTGTCATTCTTTTTGCGGAGCTGCTGCCCTGCCTGCCGGCCCCCTTGACCGCCTCTGCCGTGGAGTCGCCGCAGATTGAGAGCACGGAAAAAGACAGGACAGATCTGAAGCTCACGGTCTATAATGACAACTACGCATTTATAAGAGAGACGCGGGAGCTCGCTATAAAGGCAGGCAGAGGAATGCTGGAGTTTACCGGCGTTCCTGCCACAATAAGCCCCGAGACCATACTCCTGCGGCCCCTTACAGAGGAGAGCGGTTTCACTGTCCTTGAACAGAGCTTTCACTTCTACCGTCCAGGCCAGAAGACCCTTCTTGATAAGTACGTTGGCAAAAAGATACGCCTGGAGGTCTGGAACAGGTTTAATGACCGGGTGAGCAGCGTGGAGGCAACTCTACTTGGCAACTCAGACGGCCCTCTCTATAAGATTGGAGATGAAATATATTTAGGACACCACGGCGTGCCTGTGCTGCCGGAGCTTCCCGAGGGCCTTGTTACAGGGCCAGAGATAAACTGGCTTTACAGAGCTCCCTCTGATGCCGACTACAGGCTTGAGGTGAGCTATCTTGCGGAGAAGATTCAGTGGAAGGCCCTGTACCGGCTTATCCTCCAGGGCCATGGAGGACCTGGAGAACTAACAGGATGGATTAGCCTTACTAACGAGAGCGGCACGGCCTTTACAGACGCTGAGGTAAGGTTTGCCGCTGGCAGGCCCCATCGACAGAGGACCGGATTAAAGCAAAGGTCCATGGCGGAATACGGGGGCCGGGCAATGCAGATGGAAGCTTCGCAGGCCTCGGAGAGCCCTTTATTCGAGTACCATATCTATGACCTTGGCCGCAGAATAAGCATAAAAGACAAGGAACAAAAACAACTGGGCCTCATAACGGCCCAGTGTATAGAGGTAAAAAAGGAGTTCGAGATAAAAGGCCGGCCGCGCTACTTCAGGGCCCCCTTAAGGTCTGAAAAAATCACGGACCCCGTCTATGTCTACCTCGAATTCATTAACTCCACTGCCAACTGCCTCGGCTCTCCCCTTCCCGCAGGGAAAATAGATATTTATATGGAGGGAGACGACGGGGAGCTGGAGTTTATAGGCGGGGACACCGTGGACCATACCCCGGTAAAGAGGAGCATCCGCCTCAAGGCGGGCATTGCCTTTGACGTAACGGCAAAGAGGACGCAGACTGGATACAAGAGGATATCCTCTGTCCTCTATGATAGGTCGTGGGAGGTAAAGATTAGAAACAATAAGGCGCGGGCAGTAACCGTGAGTCTCGTTGAACCGCTCTCCGGCTCATGGGAGATTCTCGGCTCAAGCCATCCCTATACAAAGACAGACGCCTTTACCATAAAGTTCGAGGTCCCTGTACCGGCCGGTGAGGAAGTATCAGTGACATACAGGGCGCGCGTTGAGCTGTAGAAAAAAACAGGTGGGATGCCCGCTCAATTAGGGCTGTTCACAAAGGCTATCCTGCCGTTATAAAATATTACGCTGTTATTATCCTTACCATGAGTTTTCAGGACGTTTGAAATAAGCTCAATATTACCTGAGTTGGCCATAAGGGACCCGTTTACGAAGAGTATGTAGGGTGAAGCGTTGTAGCCTCCGGTCTGCAGCTCTCCGACGGTATCAACCGTTGCGCCCATATTGTCCGTTAGGTAGGCCTGGGCCGAGGTATAGACGCTCTTTGCGTCATAGTCCAGCGCGGCCTTGTATCCGCGTAGCTTGTACTTTGCGAACATTGGTATGGCTATTGCCACGATTACGGCCAGTACGGCGACAACGACGAGCAGCTCCACCAGCGTGAAGCCGCCCGCCTCTGACCCAGCCTTCCATTTTCCGCGCATATAATATCTCCTTAACAACTATATTTAGTATTCCTTAATCCCTCTGATTAGGCTGTTACTTTTATCACACCCTCTCGGCCATTCTCGCGGCCATCAACTTAATATAACGGCACTTTTCTACCCGCCTTTAATGCAAGGCCCTTATGCGGGGCTCTTCTGAATAAACAGAAGACCATTACACCGCCCTACCTTCTCTTCTTTATAAGCCGCTTAAAAAAATTTTTCAAAAAAATATTGAGTAATACCATAGAGATAGGATAATATAATAGGCAGTCTAAATGACAGGCTCTCTTGCAGCTCCACGGGCTTATGTACGGAACAAGTCTGCAGGCCTGCCTTCTGTGGGTTATCCCGGCAAAGGCGCTTTTGCAGTCTCTTTAATAGAACACTTATAAATAATCAGCCGTGAGGTCCAAGCTTTGAGACTTACCAGGCGACCCGTATATCTTGCTCTTCTCCTTATACTCTTTATGCTGCCCGCGTCTTACGCCGCTGAGACTAAGGAGCAGCTCATCGAACGGGGCGACCGGTTCTTTGCGCTGCGCGGCGCCAACAACATTAAAGACCAGGCCGTTTCCGGCAATATCCTTAACGCCATCAATGCCTACATGGAGGCCTACGAGGCCTTTGGGGCCGACGAGGCCTCAGCCGGGCTTATCATCAAGATAATGCACTCAACGTACTTTTACGTCACCTATGCTGAAGTAAAGTGGGACGCGCAGAAAGAGGCCGTCACAAAGGCTCTGGAGATAGGCGAGGCCGCCCTTGAGTTATACCCTGAGAGCGCCGGTATAAACTATTGGATGGCGGCTCTCTGGGGCAGGTGGAGCAAGGCCTATGGAAAGATTGCCTCGGCAAGAGAGGACGTGGTCCTGAAGATAAAGGCTTATGCCGAGAGGACTATTGAGCTTGACCCAACTTACGCTGAAGGAGGCGGATACAGAACCCTTGGCAGACTGCACTACAAGACACCGAGGATACCCTTCATCACATCGTGGCCGCGAAAAAAGCTGGCCCTTGCGTATTTTGAAAAGGCCCTGAAAGAGGGCCCCGATAACCTTACAAACCACCTCTTTTACGCCGAGTCCCTCATTGAGAGGGGCCGCAGGGATGAGGCCAGGCCGGAGGTGCTCTTTATCCAGAAAGCAAAGTCCCGTTATGAAGAAAACATAGTAGAAGTGCTGCGGGCAAAAAAAAGCGCCGCCGAGCTTATGACTACATTAAACGACAAGGCGGATCCGGCATTTGACAGAAAATTCCGGTGGGAAGAGTAAATCTTCTCCTCCCACCCCCTTTTTTTTTGCGAGGGGGCATAGCACATAGAGTGAGATGCCCGGCCGTATCACCATTCAATCCAGGCCGGTATAGCCGGATAGTATAAAGCCTTACGGATTTCTTCTCCTTCATGGAGCGCGCCGAGGAGCCCGGCATATTCTTCCAGCTGTCCCCTGTAGCGTTCCTTCTCAGCATTAAGAAATCCCTTTATGTCCCCGCCTCTGTGCTGCCCTGTCTTATAATCAATAATCCAGCGAACTCCATCCTCGTCAACAAATGTCCTGTCAATTACAGCGCGTCTTATCCGCCCCTCAATCATACCCGTTAAGGCGTACTCAACGGCCCCCTGGCTATGATTCTTTAGTACCCACTGCCCCCTCTCGTCGTTAATGGCATTGGTGATAATTTTTACGCTTTGCTTTGCCCCCTCACGGGCGCTCTCACGGTTAAGGCCAAGGCCGCGAAGCATGGCCTCCATGCGCGCCTCCTCCTTCATCACCCTCTCGGGGCCCCACTCTGAGAGCCCCTCGGTGACTACCCTGTAAAAATACCTGTGCGCCACTGTGCCGCTGTGACGGGCCTCGGCGCCTGCCCAGTCAAAGACAGGACGTTCCGTGGCGCGCTCTTCAATTATAGATCCGTCATTCCCGGCCGCTGGCATAGTCGCCGTCTCATCCGGGCCCGGCAGCTTCCATTGGCGGCTAAGCCGCTTGAGATGAAGCCCCGGTGAGACAGACCCTTCCGCAGGAGCGGTATCCGCACCTTTACAGCGCACCATGTCTTCGCTGAGCACATGAGAGATAAGGCCAAGAAAAGACCTGCTATCTACTCTCATATCTTCAGCGTCGCCTTTTATATGACCAAAGAGATACAATTCTTTAGCGGCCCTTGTGGCGGCCACATAAAATATACGGCTTCTCTCAAGGGTCTCGCGCTCTCTGCGCACCCCTCTTAAATATTTATATATAAGGCTCTCGCTCTCAGCCCCTTTTTTTCCCATGGGGGCAAGGAGCAGGTCAGCGCCATGCTCCATCCAGTAGAGTATCTCCCTCTCCCCGCTTCGCGGGGGCCTGCCAAGCCCCGGCAGTATTACATGGTCAAACTCAAGACCCTTTGCCCCGTGTATGCTCATGATCTGCAGAGGGTTATCCGTATCGGCGCTCCTCGTGGCATAAAGCCCCTCCACCCTGCGTCGAAGCTCCTCCGTAGATCTGAGAATGCCGGCCTCATCAAGGGACTCCACTATCTCGAAAAAGCGCTCCGCCTCAGCCATGGAGTCATCGTCCTCATAGAGGGCCTGCCCGCCAAGGGCCGTCCATAGCCCCTCAAGCAGACGCCTTGAGGATAACCTGCCGCGCCGGGTCATGGCATGACCCATGATCTCCCGGAATAAAAGCAGTCTCCTTGCACCCTCCTCTGAGAGACGGGATATTCGCTCCTCATCATGAATGAGCTCCCAGACGGGGCTATCTCTATCCCCTGCGCAGATGATGTAGATATCAGAAAGGGTAAGGCCGCACCACCTTGCCCGCAGTAGGGATAGCCACGCCACCCTCTCGGCGGGGTGCAGCAAGGCCCCCTGAAGGGCCAGAAGGTCGTTAATCACAGGGCGCAGACCAAGGGGGACGAGGTCTACGGCCAGAAAATCAATGCCCTCGTCCTGCAGCCTCTCTACTATTACCTCCACATGGGCCCTTGAACGGTAGAGTATAGCCATGGTCTCGTGCCCGGCCCTGTTTTTTATAATCTTCATAATTTCAGAGGCCTCTTCCGCGTCGCTCCTGCCCCTGTATAGACTGATATTTACCCGTGCCTCCTCCCCGGGTCCCTTCACGGCCAGTGCCTCGCTGTAAGGCACGGCTCCTGTTGTAACATCCTCATCAGCAGGAAAGACACCGCCGGCGCCAAAGGTCTCATTCACCCAGTTGACTATATGCCCCTCGGACCTGAAGTTTGTCTGCAGCCTCAGGTGCTCAAGCCTTACAACGCCTACGCCCTCGCTTCTACCCCTCAGAAAAAGCCCCACATCGGTATCGCGAAAGTTGTATATGGACTGCATGGGGTCTCCCACGATAAAGAGGGTCCTCCCGTCACCTGGCTCCCAGCCGCAGGTAAGGGCCTGCAAGAGGCTTAGCTGTGTCCATGATGTATCCTGATACTCATCAACAAGGATATGCCTGAAGGTATTATCAAGGAGGAGCATCAAGTCCGTGGGAGACTCCTCGGGACCAAGGGCGCGGATAGCCGCCATGGAGACGGCGGGAAAGTCCAGGGCGCCCTCCCGGGCAAAGACCTTGCGTAGATGTGCTACGGCAAGGGGAAGCAGATGAAGGAGCGCCAGCAGGGTCTTCCAGTCCTCATCATCGTAATGCGGCTCTGGCAGGTCTCTAAGCTCCACAAGGGACCGCAGCAGTCTATCCTCACCCTCCAGCTCCTTAAGAAGGTCCTTGAACCCCTCTTTGGCCTCTGCACACCGGGTATCCTTATTGGCGGGAAAACCTATGGAGCTGTTCACCCCGCGCCCGCTACGCCAGGCCCCTCCCTTAGTTACAAGGAGGCCCGAGAGAGCCTTCCAGAGCCCGAGGTTATCCGACGAGGCCGTGGGCATCTCCATGAGGTCAGCCAATAGGGCGATAGGGTTATCCTCTGCGATATTCGCGGCGGCGTACCTTGCCGATACTGCGAATGAATCCCAGAGCGCGGGGGGAAAGGACTCTGCCGCCTCTCTTAGACCTTCTTCTACAATAGGAACAAGGGCCCCTTCAAGTGACTCTCTCAGGGCCTTGTCTTCTACAGAGACGCCGCCGATGTGCCGGAGCCACTGGTCCCTCTTCTTAAGCATGAGAACAAGTTTTCGCTCCAGATCACTTAAAGAATTGTCATTATACCGAAGCAACTGCCTTATGGCCTCGCCGCCCTCTCCCTCGTCGTCCACCTTGCTTAGTGTGCGCCTGGCGGCCTCTTCGTAGAGCCTTTCCGGGGCATCTGTTACAGCCGCACCCATGCCCAGTCTTGATAGCAGAGGAGTACGCCTGGTAAGAGAAGCGCAGAACGAATCTATGGTGCGAATACGCAGGCGGCCCGGGTTTTCCAGAAGGTTCCATCCATATTTTTTATCCTCTGCCAGGACCAGCTCGGCAAGTCCAAGGGTAAGGGCCTCATTCTCATTCAGTGCCGCCCTATCTGCCGCGGCCTTTTCAAGGGCCTCTACAACGCGGGCGTGCATCTCTCCTGCGGCCTTTATGGTAAAGGTAACGGCAAGGACCTCTTCAGGGGCCTGCACCGTAGAGAGCAGCCTGAGGTAGCGTTGTATAAGGAGGGTGGTCTTGCCTGAGCCTGCCGGGGCCTCTACAATAAAGGACCTTGAAGGGTCCAGGGCCTCTTGCCTCTCTCTTAAATCAAGTATCTCAGCCATGACTCAGTCCTCCTCACCATCGTAGCCGCATGACTCAAAAATCCTGCAAAAAGTCATAAGCTCGCAGAAGGTACAGGGAAAATCATTACCCTTCAACTCTTTATTGGGGTCAATACGGGCCACGCCCTCTTTAAACTCATTTGCAAGCCCTGTCAAGGCCTCTTTCCACCTCTCGTTGAGGTCGGTCCAGTTATCTGCACCCTCTATCTTATCTCTCCACTTCTTATCGCCGCTAAAACCCTTTACTCCGGGCAGTATCCCGTCATTACTTCCAATGCCTACGAAACGGGTACGAGGCAGCTTCAGGCTCGCAAAGGCTATGGCGTTAAAACCGCTCTCAAGGGCATAGAGGAGCATCTGCGGCTCCTTTGGCCTTCCGGGCAGCCAGTAATCCTTGCTGCAGGCCCCTGTCTTATAATCTATGATAACCTCACCGCCCTCATTCAGCCTGTCCACGCGGTCAAGGCGGGCTGAGATTGTAAGGCCGCCTACGTGTATCTTGTAGCCTTTTTCCACCTCTACCACCGTAAAGGGCTCACGCCTGAGCTCCACCTCCATCCACTCTGAAAGAAGACCCTGCAGACGCTGGGCCTCAAGCTCAAGCATCTTTGCCGAGACCCCGGGTCGATGAAACTCTTCGAGGGCCTTTGTGACGGCCTCTTTAATTAGAAGAGAAAGCCTGCCCTCCTTATGCGCCAGCGCAAGATGCTCTGAATCCTTTTCTTCTTCCCAGAAAAACTTCATGGCCTCATGGGCTACGGTGCCCCTGTCCATGTTATCAAGGCCCGCCTCGGGGACGGCCAGCGCGCGGGCCCCCAGCCTGTGCAGGGCAAAGGCCCGAAAAGGACAGGCCGACTGGTCTTTTATAATACTTGTGCCGCCCCGCAGGCTCCGCAGTTCCGCCTCACTAAGTGGAACCTCTTTATCATCAGGCATGTCCTCCAGATCAATGGAGGCGCGGATGCTCTCGGCGTGTCGATGCCCTGCGAGAGGCTCCGGGTCTTTTACGTATTTTCCTCTATCCTTTAATAAGGGGCTCACCTTGAGGGGCACACCCTCTACGGCCTGCGGGAAACTCGCCATTGAAATGGGGGCGCACTTCAGAATCCTCTCCAGCGAGGTAGAGGCGAACTCAAGGGTCTTTTCCGGCGAAGAGCGGGGCAGGCCTGCTTCTTTTTGCAGATAAAGGGGAATAAAGGGGTTTGGCGCATCCTCGCCGGGCAGCGCCGCTTCAGTGGCGCCAAGTATCCAGATACACTCAAACTCCAGCCCCGAGGCCTCAAGAAAGCCAAGGACCTCTACGAAAGACCCTTCTGGCGACTCGGGCTGGTGTATGGCCTCTGCGGCCATGGCACGCAGTTCCGCCGTAGCCCCTGCCCATGTGAGCCTGCCCAGGACGTCGTCAAGGCCTGCAAACTTGCCGAGCAGATCATGCCACGCCTTAAGTGCTTGATACTCCTTGCTATTAAGGGTGAACCCCGGCGAGGGCCAGCCAAGACCGGTAAGGAGGCTGTCAAAGTAGGCCGCCCACTGGCCGGGCAGGCGCCTGCCCTTTTTATCCTTATCCTTAAGGGTCTTTATCCAGAGACTCAATCTCTCCTGCAGACCGGCAAGGATGGGTTTAAATCTCTTGCTCTTGGCCTCTTTATGCAGCCCCCATAGACTTATTTCAAAAAATCTCTTGTCGCGAAGGTCTTTATCAAGACGTGCCAGGGCCATATGCTCGGCCTCGCCGGCGAGAAAATAAGGCGAGCATATAATGGAGCTCATTCTCTCCAACTCTACGGCCTTCAGGTTAAGGGATATAATATCCAGGGCCGAGCGCACAAGGGGCTCGTCAGCGAGGGGCGAGCCAAGGGATAGATTAAAGGGACCTCCGGCCTGCTCGAAGCTCACCGCCGAAGACGGGTCGAGCTCTGCGGAAAATTCGCGTATTATCAGGTCTCTGTACCTCTCAAGCTCCGGGACTATTATGCCCGTTCTCCTGCCCTCTTCCACCTGCGTGCGCGTCCATCTCGCCGCGGCCCTTACCTCCCCGGCCATATCAGGGTACTCTCTTATCTCCAGCGTTCCCGTCTCAGCCGGCGGCGACGCGCGAAGAATACCGGGCCTCTGAGGCCAGAAAGAGACCTCGCAGCCCGCGCCTCCAAGAGCGCTCAGGAGAGACTCCAGGGCCGGTGTAATCTCGTCAAAACCCGCCAGAATAATTTTTTTCGGAACCCGGACAGCGCCTTTTGCGATAAGGACCGGGGCCTGCTCCATAAGTAACTGGTCATCAATAAAACCAAGACTCCTGAGCTCCTTCTCATACTGCCTCAGCCACCCCTTGAAGGCCCGGACCTCCTCGGTAAGGTAGGTCTCATCTCTTGGTAATCTTAGATTATACTGGTGTATAAGATTATATGCCTTATATGCCGCGCCTGCGAGACCCCCCGGAGCGGTTATCCCCATGCCCGGTAGAGAACTGTCCCTTGAAATGATTTTTTTAAAGAGCGCAAGACAATGGGCCTCGCCAAGAATAGGTCTATCAGCCCAGCTCTCAGTGTAAAAGGCCCTCAGCCACGCAGAAAAAGGCATTACAGCCGGGGTATCCCACGTTGGGACGTTGGCCTCTATTTTGGTCCGCTCATATCGGTTAAGAATATAACGGCTGAGACGGTTGTTTACCGTAAGGACAGGAACACCCTTGGAAAGTGGCTGGATGAGAATCTTGTATTTTTCTCCCATAGACGGGGCGCCTCCAGAGGGAATAAGAAGGTAACTGATAAGACCTGAGTGTTTATTATATAATAGCATTAATTAGAGGTGAAGAGGTCTGGAAAAATTTCACGGAAGTTTAACCCTCTGTAGAGCAGGCCGCTGCCGGGGCCGTAAAAAAAAATTTAATATTTTTGTAATACTGATATAATTATTTTTTTAATCCAAAAGGTGTATAAATAATAACGATGGCTAAAAAAAAATCTATGCTTAAGGGCAAGGTATATCTTGTCGGGGCGGGCCCGGGCGACCCCGAGCTCATTACAGTGAAGGGTGGGCGGCTCCTCCGGGAGGCCCAGTGTATTATATATGATTTTCTCGCGAGCTCCCGCCTCCTGGCCTATGCCGGAGAGGGCGTGGAGACTATCTATGTGGGGAAAAAAGGCTCTGTAAAGTCTATCTCCCAGCCCGAGATAACGGCCCTCATAATAGAGCGGGCAAAAAAGGGCAAGACCGTTGTAAGGCTCAAGGGCGGCGACCCTTTTATCTTCGGCCGGGGCGCAGAGGAGGCCGAGGCCCTGGTAAAAGCAAAAATACCCTTTGAGATAGTGCCCGGCGTAACATCGGCCATAGCAGCCCCGAGCTACGCCGGAATACCGCTTACGCACCGGGACCTCTCTAGCTCTGTAACATTCATAACAGGGCAGGAGAGCCCTCTTAAAGAGAGAAAAAACATCGCATGGGACCGCCTCTCTACAGGCCGCGGAACACTGGTCTTTCTAATGGGCTGGAAGAACCTCCCCCTTATTACAGGGAAACTACTTAAAAACGGCTGGCCCGAAAAAACACCTGTGGCCCTTATCCGCTGGGGCACATTGCCCGTGCAGAAGGTGGCTACAGGCACTCTGAAGACCATAGTAGAGGTATCAAGGAAAGAAGAAATAAAACCGCCAGTTATTACCGTTGTTGGAGATGTGGTAAGGTTAAGAGAGGACTTTAACTGGTTTGAGACAAAACCCCTCTTTGGACGCACCATCGTTGTGACAAGGGCCGAGGAGCAGGCCGGGGAATTTACAGGAGTCCTTGAAAAATACGGCGCCATACCACTGGGTTTTCCTACCATTCGCACAGGACCGCCGCCCAGCTGGAAACCCATTGACAGGGGCATAAAGCGGCTCTCTACATATGACTGGGCCATCTTTACCAGCGTAAACGGGGTTAGGTATTTTTTTGAGAGATTAACAAAACTCGGTTATGATCTACGCGAACTTAAAGGGGTAAAAATTTGCGCCATAGGCCCGAGAACAACGCGGGCCATAAAAGAGCTGAACATCAGAGTGGACCTCACGCCAAAAGTCTTCAGGGCCGAGGCCATCCTGAAGGCCCTGGGGAAAAGAGGCATAAAAGGGAAAAAGTTTATACTCCCGCGGGCCCTTGTGGCAAGAGAGATACTGCCCGAGACTATAAGGGAGCTTGGCGGCACCATCGACGTGCTTCCGGCCTACCGCACGGTAAGGCCCAGGAAAAAGGCCGCGGAGATAAGAGAAAAAATCTTCGCAGGTGAAATCGATGCCATTACATTTACGTCATCATCTACGGTTACTAACTTTATGAGGTTCTTTAAGAAGCACGAGGCAAAAAAAATCAACTCGCTGACACGCATCGCCTGTATAGGACCCATTACCGGCGATACGGCAAAGAAACTGGGACTTAACGTAGACATAATGCCCGAAAGCTACACCATACCGGACTTAACAGAAGCCATTGCGGAATATTATAAGAAGACAAAGCTGTAATAAGAGGGGCCTTAACCCTGCATAACCACATAGGCAGCGTCCGGGCAGACAAAAAACTTTCTTTCGGAAAAAAGAAACCAAGACAAAGAAAACCCCCACTTTCTTTTGGAGAAAAGAAAGTGGGTCAAAGAAAACCAACGGGGGAGATACACTAAACCATTGAAGATTCATCATGCCCCCCCACTGAAAAAATAATTAATATCGTAGGTTGGGTAGAGTTTCGCTCTACCCAATAAATAAATAAGCGTTTCCCTGGAACATCAGACAGAGTGAGGTAAAAAACATGGACTTTCCACAGTACAGGCCGCGCCGCCTAAGAAGCTCAAAGACCATGAGACAGATGATAAGAGAGACACATCTCTCTCCCCTGGACTTCATACTCCCCCTATTTGTGAGCTACGGTAAGGACGTTGTCAAACCCATCAACTCCATGCCCGGCCAGTTTCAGCTCTCAGTCGATAAGCTTAAGGCTGAGGCAGAGGAGATTCAATCCCTTGGCATACCGGCCGTTATACTCTTTGGCATACCAGAGACAAAGGACGAGACAGGCACCTCGGCATGTGACCCGGCCGGGCCCGTGCAGGAGGCCATAAAGGCCATTAAGGACGCGGCCCCGGAGCTCCTCGTAATCACCGATGTCTGCATGTGCGAGTACACCTCTCACGGGCACTGCGGCGTCATAAAGGACGGCGACGTGGACAACGACGCTACCCTCGCCCTCTTAAGCGCCGAGGCCCTCAGCCACGCCAGCGCCGGAGCCGATATCGTCGCCCCATCGGATATGATGGACGGTAGAGTGGCCGCCATACGCGAGACCCTTGACGAGAGCGGCTTTGGTAAAATCCCCATAATGAGCTACGCAGTAAAGTACTCAAGCGCATTTTACGGCCCCTTCCGTGACGCAGCCGAGTCTCCGCCCCAGTTCGGCGATAGAAAATCCTACCAGATGGACCCGGCCAATGCCGAGGAGGCCATCAGGGAGGCAGGTCTTGATATAGACGAGGGCGCGGATATTATCATGGTAAAACCTGCGCTGCCGTACCTTGATATAATAAGAAAAGTAAAGGACTCCTACGGCTACCCAATGGCCGCCTATAACGTAAGCGGCGAGTACTCCATGATAAAGGCCGCCGCGGAAAAAGGCTGGCTCGACGGCGAGGCCGCCATGATGGAGAGCCTTACCTCCATTAAACGCGCCGGCGCCGAAATGATACTTACCTACTTTGCCAAAGAGGCTGCAAAGAGCCTGGGATAAAGACGCAGAGTAGCCAAGTGCCATGGTATATGATAAAATAAAATGATGAGTATAAAAAAACGCCTTTAAGGCTGTAATTTCAGATAAGGAGAGCAGGTTATGCATGGAGCTAAATCAGGGGGACACGGTGGTAACGGCGGTCACCCGGGGGGAGGACATCCCGGAGGCGGTCACGCCAACACCCGCGACGGCCATGACGGGACCACCGATAAGTCAGGCGGCAGAAGGTGGCTTCCAAGGCTCATAGCCTGGGAGATGACACGTACCTGCAACCTTAACTGCGTACATTGCCGCGCGGCGGCGCGTTTCGGTAAATACAAGAACGAGCTTGACACCGACGAGTGCAAGGCCCTTCTTGATAACATCGCCTCATTCTCAAACCCCATTATTATAATGACAGGCGGCGAGCCCATGCTCCGTGACGACATCTTTGAGCTCGCGCGCTACGGCACGGACCTGGGACTCCGTATGGTTATGGCGCCGTGCGGCACCTATGTAACCGAGGAGACGGCGCAGAAGATTCTGGACTCGGGCATACAGCGCGTAAGCTACTCCATTGACGGGGCCACTGCCGAGAGCCACGATAACTTCCGCCGCGTCGAGGGGGCCTTTGATAGCGTAATGAAGGCCATTGAGAACTCAAAGAAGGTTGGCCTTGATTTTCAGGTTAATACAACCATCACTCAGCACAACCTGAAGGAGCTGCCCGATATACTAAAGCTCGTCATAAGCCTCGGAGCAAAGGCGCACCACCCCTTCCTCCTTGTTCCCACAGGCAGGGGCGAGGCCCTGAAAGAACAGGAAATCTCCCCCGAGGACTACGAGAAGACCCTATCATGGTTCTACGATATGAGAGACAAGGTGCCGATTCAGTTCAAACCCACCTGCGCGCCCCATTACTACAGGATATTCAGACAGAAAGAGAAGGAAAAAGGCATACAGGTATCGCGCGAGACCCACGGTCTTGATGCCATGAGCAAGGGCTGCATGGGCGGTCAGACCTTTGCCTTTGTCTCCCACACGGGAAAGGTGCAGATATGCGGATTCCTCGAGGAGGAGTGCGGAGATGTACGCAAGCAGCCCTTCAGCGAGATCTGGGATACCTCAAAAGTCTTTCAGGAGATGCGCGACTGGGACGATTACAAGCACAGGTGCGGGTACTGTGAGTACAAGAGCGTATGCGGCGGTTGTCGCGCCAGGGCTTTTGCTTTTACAGGGGACTACCTCGAAGAAGAACCCTTCTGCACATACGAGCCCTCCGAGGCCGCTAAAGAGGCCAATGAGGCCAAAAAAAGAAGGCGCGCGGCCACAGGTTAGGTCCCTTACTTTCTTTTGGAAAAAAGAAAGTAAGACAAAGAAAACCAACGAAGCTGGAACGGGCATCTGATATTTGAACAGCACGGAGGCCACGCAGAAGTGATATGTCTTACCTGACAGACAAAAAAGTTCTTTTGGAAAAAAGAAAGTAAGGCAAAGAAAACCGAGATGGGGTTGAAGTTTCGTGCCTTTATACTTACATCTTCCTCCTGCGCTGATTTTGTAGTAACCCATCAAATTAGACAGAAGCAAAATTCCGGGTTGAGGCCGCTCTCACCCCGGAATTTTTTCCACTTCCCACACACTTAACCTTAAAGGCAGGTATATATATGGAAATGGACCCAAAAAAACTTACTGACACAACGGAAAAAGGCGCTGAAAAAGATGGGGTGCGCCAGACCCTTGATAGAAGGCTCTTTATGCAGCTGCTGGTCTACACTGGCTCCACGGATGGGGCCCCTCTTATCTCGCAGCTAAAGGAAGCAGGTATAGACGGCGTCCTCTACGCCGATCTTAACGACCCCAAAGGCGTTGGGCTAATGACCATGAGCGAGGACCCTTCTTTTTTTACCGGTGAACTGCGGGCCGCTCTCTCAACAGGGGCCTTTGGAGGGCTCCGGCTCCGGCCAGGCTACACCATGCTGGGCAGGACCTACTCCCTTGGCCACGAAGAAAACCTTGAGGACTGGCTCATAGACCGGTCAAAACGCGTTATACAGACAAAAGAATGGCCCTGGGCCGTATATTATCCGCTAAAACGCACTGGTGAGTTTGCCAAACTTGCGCCTCGTGAGCAGGGAGGGATTTTAAGGGAGCACGGCATCATCGGGCGCGCCTTTGGTCAGGCCGACCTTGGCCACGACATAAGGCTGAGCTCCTTCGGCCTTGACAGAAACGATAATGAC
>JBHHUW010000028.1:0-18692 GCA_046753945.1 Thermodesulfobacteriota bacterium | reverse complement strand
TACAGCCCCTTACTTGAAGGCCTCGGCAATATCCTCAAAGGCCCCGTCTATGACAGAGACATTGGTATAACCCATGTCCTGCAAGGTGGAGGCCGCAAGAGAAGCCCGGCCTCCTCTGGCGCAGTGCACTACAAGGGGCGTGGACGGGGAGGGGACCGCCTTCTCTATCTTCATCTCCAGCACACCTCTTGGTATGTTCACCGAGCCTCTCACTGAGCCCTCAGCCGCCTCTCCGGGTTCGCGCACATCAAGGACAAGAGCGCCATCTGTGCCTCTTACAAAGTCTGCCGCCTCCTCTGGCGTAAGGAGCCGGCACTTCATCTTTGCCGCGGCCACCATATCACTTACCGATTTAATCATTTTTTCACCTTGCTTTTTTTAGGGGCTGCGGATGCAGAGGTCTTTTTTCTCATACTCGTTCTCTTTGCCGGTTTTTTCCCTTTGCAAAGCTCTTTCTCCGCTGCCAGCCAGTTCTCCTCATCTCTTCCCGGCAGACAACCGCTCTTCTCATAAAGCTCGTATGCCGCCCTTGCTATTTTCTCATGTTTACTACCCATCTTCCTGCCTCCTTAAAAGACTGCGCTCTTCCTCTTAGCAACGGGATAATAAAAATCAAAACACTCTTTTTCCGGTAATGTCAAGGAAATTCAGGAGGGCTTAAGCAGGCATTATTAAAGGCGGAGCTAAAGGCATTACCGAAGTCTCTAAGGCCTTGCCGGGGAGAACAAACTCAGACAAGACAAAATAGGCTTACTTCACATCTCCCCTTGAGATACCCCCTCGTTATCTACCGGCTCCACGCCGGGGAGGCAGGCATAAATGGGTTGTGTAATTTTTCCGGCAAAGCGCCTTCAACTACTGTGCGTCCTCTAAAGTATTTTCCCGGGTTTTTACGATGTGCTCTACCGCTGACACCCATGGCGCCCCTGCCGCGCAACCAATTTAATTGACTGCCTGAATCAATTACCTCGAAGTGGAGATGAGGCCCTGTACTCATCCCCGTACTGCCTGAACGCCCAATCACCTCCCCCTTTTTTACGGTGTCACCTGCACTCACCTTCATAGTGCCAAGGTGGGCATAGAGAGTATAGATATGTTTCTCTACTTCATCAGCATATGGCGTATGGTCAATCACAATGACGTTTCCATAGGCCCTCTTTCTCGTCCCTGTCTTTGGATTTTCCGCCGCTCTTACAACCATGCCCCTCTCGCTCGCCTTGAGAGCCGAGTCTTTCGGCGCAGCGTAATCAATTCCCTTGTGCGTCCCACCCCTTGAGTCATAAGGATCGCTCACTGCATAGCTAACCGGTCTATCAAAATACAGGTCTCCCATCTCTGCTCCTTATTCGTTTACAAGTTCAAATACAAAAAGTTCATGCAGCGTCTCATATGCCAGCCACTTCCTGTCCGGCGATATCCCGATTATCAAAACCTCGGCATTATAACGGCCACCGGCCACACATTCAGCATTCCTATGCTTCGCAGATATACGACGTATACAGTTATCATCGGATTCCGTGAAAATTATGTCCCCGTTGGAAAGTATATCGTAGGAAAAAATGTAACGGTTCCGATAAAAAACTTCTTTGCAGGAAAGTTTCTTGTCGTCTATCTTGCAACGGTATAAAGAGTGCTTAGTCCTTGGCTGTCTTGGAACATCGTCGCTGACGAGAAAATAAATCCCATTGTTTTTATCAACGGAAAGAGCAGAGATGCTGTCTTTTAGTTCCGGTTTAACGGCAAAGCGTTTTGCCCACCCGCCTTTACCAAATATCTCCACATAGAGCCTTTTGTCTCCCGGCATTACCACGCCCGATGAATCACTGAACCATTGCCCATCCGTCTGTCCCCAGTCCCAATCGTCCTTGTTGAGGCCGCTGTGGGTAAGCCACAGCGGCTCCCACTTCGGCTCCGGCATCTCGATGGAAGAATTGTGCGCGCTGCCGAGAAAGGCCCTAAGGCCGTCAGGGGAGACAACCTCCCATGCCGGGAGGTCTGAACGGACAACAGCGAACCTCTGCCTCTTACCCGTAGCCACTTCATAGCGGTAAAGGTTTGCCACATAACCCTCCCAGGAGGGCCAGACATCGAGCTCCGGCTCAAACCCCAAATCCTCGGCCCTCAAAACCCTATCAGTCTTGTCCTGCCGCGTGGAGGCGCGGTCCATGTAGACGACCCATCTGCCGTCGGGGGAGCAGTTGAAAGGGTATTCGAGTTTGCTTTGGCTTATTTTTATTCTCTTCCCCGAAGGCACCTTGATGAGTTCTATACCCATCTCTTTGTTGTAGACAACGACCCCGTCACTACCGCACCAGAATAGGGGCCAGCCGCCTGAACCCCGGCCAATGTCCTTGGCAACAAGAATTTCCTTTTTACCAACGGACCTTGCGGGGCTCTCCACATCTTTAGCTACGGCGCTTTTATCAGGTAAGGCGAGCAAGAATATTGCCAGACTCATCCCAGCAGCAATTTTCAGATAAACACCTCTCATCTAATACCTCTCCCTATCTTGACTATTCAAGGACCAGGATAAATTATATCAAGACACGACCGTATAAACAATTGTATATACCATATGGTATTTTTCTTCTACCCGTGATCCTGTATCTGATTGTTTTTATGGGGAAATAGGGCTGAATTTATTCTACCCGAGGACCTGCCAGATCATATTAAAGGTTCTCTCAGGTTGCCTTGCCTCTTTCATTCCAAATTTATGGTATTCGACAACCAGACGACCTTCTACACCCCTAACAACCTGTCCTCAAGCTCTCTGATCCTGTCGCGAAGGCCGGCGGCTTTTTCAAAATCCGTCTTTTTAGCGGCGCGCTCCATCTCTTTACGAAGGGCCTTTACAAGGGCGGGTATCTCATGGGGCGGCACGTAATCCTCCGTATCCTCGGCGGCTACGGGCACGGTGTAATAATCCCCCTCGTATATGGTGGCAAGTATGTCCTTTATGCTGGATTTTATGCTTACCGGGGTTATGCCATGCTCTTTATTATACTCCTCCTGAATCCCTCTTCTTCTATCTGTCTCTTTCATGGCGCGTGACATGGAGCCCGTCACAACATCGGCGTAGAGCAGAACCTTTCCGTTGACATTACGGGCGGCGCGGCCAAAGGTCTGTATAAGGGAGCGCTCGGAGCGCAGGAAACCCTCTTTATCGGCATCGAGTATGGCAACAAGGGAGACCTCCGGAAGGTCAAGGCCTTCGCGCAGAAGATTTATGCCTACGAGCACGTCGAACTCGCCCTGCCTGAGGTCACGAATTATCTCCACCCTCTCAAGGGTCTCTATATCGGAGTGCAGGTATTTTACGCGAACGCCAAGGTCAAGGTAATACTGTGTAAGGTCCTCGGCGCTCCTCTTTGTAAGGGTGGTGACAAGGACGCGCTCGCCCTTCTTTACACGCTCCCTTATCTCTCCAAGGAGGTCGTCTACCTGATGCGTGGCAGGGCGCACCTCAAGGGCGGGGTCAAGGAGCCCTGTGGGGCGGATTATCTGCTCCACTATGTTGGCCTCTCCCGCGGCCCTGCTCTCATACTCAGCCGGGGTGGCCGAGACATAGACGCCCTGAAAAACCCTCTTCTCAAACTCCTGGAATTTCAACGGCCTGTTATCAAGGGCAGACGGCAGGCGGAAACCAAAGTCCACGAGGTTTTGTTTTCGCGAACGGTCTCCCTTGTACATGGCCCCCACCTGGGGGATGGTAATATGTGACTCGTCGGCAAAAAGCAAAAAATCATCGGGAAAATAATCAAGGAGCGTATAAGGCGGCTCCCCGGGAAGGCGGCCCGTAATATGGCGCGAGTAATTCTCTATGCCCGGACAAAAGCCCATCTCATCGAATAGCTCAAGGTCATAGAGGGTCCTCTGCTCAAGCCTCTGGGACTCTACGACCTTACCCTCTCTCTTCAGCTCCCGGAGCCTCTCGCCAAGCTCTACTCTGATGGAGTTGACGGCGCGCTTCAAGTTATCCTGGGTGGTTACAAAGTGGCTTGCAGGATGGACAAGGACCCTGCCGAGTTTACGCAGGACCTTGCCACGCATGGGGTCTATCTCAAGAATATCCTCAACAGTGTCGCCGAAAAACTCGAGCCTCAGCGCCGAGGCCGTCTCATAGGCGGGGAATATATCCACCACATCACCGCGCACGCGAAAGGTCCCGCGGTGAAAGTCGTAATCGTTTCTCTTGTACTGCATGGCCACGAGCCTTTTGAGGACCTCGTCCCTCTCGGCTCTCATGCCTTTTTCCACATAGAGCTTTATGGTGCCGTAGTCATCAGGGGAGCCTATGCCGTATATGCAGGAGACCGAGGCTACTATAATGACGTCGCGCCTTGTTAGGAGGGAATGGGTGGCGCTGTGGCGGAGCTTGTCTATCTCGTCATTTATGGAGGCGTCTTTCTCGATATATGTATCCGAGGCAGGCAGATAGGCCTCGGGCTGGTAGTAGTCATAATAGGAGACAAAGTACTCAACAGCGTTCCCGGGAAAGAGGTCCCGGAACTCGGCGTAGAGCTGCGCCGCAAGGGTCTTGTTGGGGGCTATGATAAGGGCAGGCCTCTGGAGCTCCTCTATGACCTTTGCCACGGTAAAGGTCTTTCCAGAGCCAGTTACTCCAAGGAGGACCTGGGCGGCCTCACCCGCCCTGATGGCCGAGGAGAGTTTTCTAATTGCCCCGGGCTGGTCGCCTCGCGGAATGAACTCCGAATCTATCTTAAATAAACCTTCCATAGCTACTCCCTCTGGCCAGACTTAATAGAACCCAACTTATAAGGGTACCATGAAGGGGCCTTCCTGTAAACTCAGGCAAGAGAGGATTAAGAAAGGGCCGGGAGAATAGATGGGGTATAAAAATATTTTATTTCCCCTTTCCATATGTTATTAATACCTGTTGGATATTTTTTTGTTCTTACGTAAAATCAAGACCTCGCGAGGTTTAAAAAGACATGGAAAAGAAAGACTACAAGGATACGCTGAACCTGCCCTGGACGGAGTTTCAGATGAAGGCCCGCCTCAGCGAGACGGAGGCCGAGAGGCTCGGTGAGTGGGAAAAAAGCGGCCTTTATGGGGAGATATTGGCGGCAGGCAGGGGACGGGAAAAGTTTATCCTCCATGACGGCCCGCCCTATGCCAATGGACATATACACATGGGCCATGCCCTTAATAAGATACTGAAAGACATAATCGTAAAGAATTTTTTCATGGCCGGTTATGCCACGGACTATGTGCCGGGCTGGGATTGCCACGGCCTGCCCATAGAGCTTCAGGTTGAAAAAGAGCTGAAAAAAGACAAGGCCGGAGAGGGCGAGGCAGGAAAACCTGAGATAAGAAAGAGGTGCCGCAGGTATGCCGAGAGGTTCGTAGAGATTCAGAGAGAGGAGTTCAAGAGGCTTGGAATTTTCGGCAGGTGGGATGAACCCTACCTCACCATGAATTTTTCCTATCAGGCCGCCATAATGAGGGAACTTGGAAAGTTCTTTGAGAAGGGCCTTATCTACAAGGGCAAGAAACCCGTGCACTGGTGCTCCTCGTGCAGGACGGCCCTTGCCGAGGCCGAGGTGGAACACGCGGAGAAGACATCGCCGTCGGTCTATGTGGCCTTTCCCGTAAATAAAAAAGAGCTTGAGGAGAGGATAAATGTAAGCATCCCCCATGAAAAAACAGCCGTTATCATCTGGACTACCACGCCCTGGACCATTCCCGCCAACCTTGCCATTGCCATGCACCCGGACTTTGATTATGTCCTCGCCTCCTTCAGAGGGGCCGCCTATATATTTGCCGAAGGGCTTATGGAGAGCATGGGCAAAGCGCTTGGCATGGAAGAGGGTGAGATAAAGATAATAAAAAAATTCCGCCACAAGGATATAGAGGGGCTAAAGGCAAGGCATCCATTCATAGAGAGGGACTCGCCTATACTTCCAGGCGCGCACGTTACCCTTGAGGCAGGCACGGGCTGCGTTCACACGGCCCCGGGCCACGGTCAGGACGACTACGTGCTTGGTCTCAGATACGGCCTCAATGTCTACGCCCCTGTTGACGATGGAGGCAAATTTACCGATGAGGTGCCTGAGTTTACGGGCCAGTTCGTCTTCAAGGCCAATAGCGGCATAATAGAGCTTCTGGAAGAAAAAGGCGCGCTCCTTGGTAAAGAGGAGATACGCCACTCATACCCCCACTGCTGGAGATGCAAGCGCCCCGTTATCTTCAGGGCAACGGCGCAGTGGTTTGTCTCCATGGAGGCAGAGGGGCTCCGTGAAAAGACCCTCAAGGCCATAGAGAACGAGGTAGAATGGATACCCGCCTGGGGCCGTGAGCGCATATACAAGATGATAGAGAACCGCCCGGACTGGTGTCTATCGCGCCAGAGGACATGGGGCGTGCCCATACCGGCCCTGAAGTGCCGGGCCTGCGAGGAGAGTTTTCTGGACAAAGGGCTTATTAACGGCCTTGCCGAGGCTTTTATTGCCGAGGGGGCAGATATATGGTTTGAGAGAGATTTGGCCAACCTGCCCGGAGGCGCAGGGCTTAAGTGCCCTCACTGCGGCAGTGGGGAACTTACGAAAGAAGAGGATATACTTGACGTCTGGTTTGACTCGGGCGTAAGTTTTGCCGCTGTCCTTGAGAAGAGGGAAGAGCTAACCTTCCCTGCCGGGATGTACCTTGAGGGAAGCGACCAGCACAGGGGCTGGTTTCACTCATCGCTCCTCACCTCCATGGGAACGCGCGGCGTGCCGCCCTACAGGTCCGTGCTCACGCACGGATTTGTCGTAGACGGCAAGGGAAAGAAGATGAGCAAGACCGAGGGTAATGTCATCGCCCCGGAGAGCATCATAAAAAAATACGGCGCCGAGGTGCTGAGGTTATGGGTGGCCGCCGAGGACTACCGCGACGACATAAGGGTCTCTGATGAGATACTGAAACGGCTATCCGAGGCATACAGGCGCATAAGGAACACTTTTAGATACATACTGGGCAACCTCTCTGATTTTGATCCCCAGAGGGATGCCCTGGACTACGAAGAGCTTGAGGAGCTTGACAGATTTGCCCTTCACAGGCTTGCGGTTCTTACAGGTGAGGTAAAGTGGGCCTATAAGGAATTCGAGTTTCACAAGGTCTATCACTCTGTACACAATTACTGCTCCGTAGACCTCAGCTCCTTCTACCTTGACGCCATTAAAGACCGCCTTTACACGGCAAGAGCGGGGTCAAGGGAGCGGCGGGCGGCACAGACCACTATATACCATGTGCTGGACCACCTCCTCCGTCTCTTTGCACCGGTCCTTGTCTTCACCACGGAAGAGGCCTGGCAGTTCATGCCGGGGCGCACTGAAAAGAGCGTTCACCTCTCGGCCATGCCCGATAGCCCGCCTGAGTGGAAAGACAAAAAACTTGAGGAAGAATGGAAACTACTCCTTGAGATAAAGACAGAGGCCTCAAAGGCCCTTGAGGGGGCGAGAAAGGCAAAGCTCATAGGCCACCCCCTTGACGCGAGAGTAAGTATCATCGACACCAAGAAAAATCATCAGGATGTGCTTCGCGGCAGAGAGCAGATACTTAAAGAAATCCTCGTAGTATCCATGGTGGATATAGAGAGCCCCAAAGAAGAAAGGCCCCCTGAAGAGGTCTTTCACTTCACCTCAGACCTCTTGTCCGGCATTGAGGTTTTCGTGCAAAAGGCCGAGGGAGGTAAATGCGAGAGATGCTGGAACTACAGCACCAGTGTCGGTGAAAATAAGGCGGCCCCCACCATATGCGCAAGGTGCTTTACGGCCATGGGAGACTGAGGTGAACAAAGGGTTCCTCATATTTCTTATTACCACAGCCTCCGTAACTCTCATTGACCAGCTCACCAAGGCCCTCATCACGGCCCGCATGGCGCTGGGCTCCGTAGTGGAGGTAATACCCGGGCTACTTAATATTGTATATTTTAGAAACACGGGCTCGGCCTTCGGTCTTATGCGCGGGGCCTTTCCTATAAAGACCATCCTTCTGGCCCTCGTCACCATAGGCGCCGTTGTAGTCATTGCCTTTATGGCAAGACGCAGCCGCGCCCCCCTTCATGCCTTTACCCTCTCGCTCGTAAGCGGCGGCGCCCTGGGCAACCTTATAGACCGCCTTACAATGGGCTCGGTAGTTGATTTTATAGATATTTACCTGGGCTCCTACCACTGGCCCGCCTTTAACGCGGCGGACTCGGCCATCACCACGGGGGTAATCGCATCTATTATACTCATGTACCGAAAAGATTACAGAGAAGAAAACCCGCCGAAGAAAAACTAACCTGCTCTACATAAGATGGTTAAGAAGGGATACCGCACAAGGGGCAAAAGGCACGTTAAAGGGCTTCTGAAATCAAGATAATAGCAAGGTCAACTGCGAAAAAGCGAAAAAAAAAGGGGGGGCGAAGGGAGGGGTTATTCCAGGCCGAATTTACCGGCCTCGGCCTTAATAAAATCCGATATGCGTCCCTGATCTTCTGGAGATATCTCGGAAAACACCACCCCGGAACCGCAGAAGAGGGTCTTTTCCTCCTTCTTGATGGTCGTCCACCTTACGAGCCCCTGTATCTTCATCACCTCCTCGCTATGGGGAAGGGCAAAGACAAGGTGAACCACAGCGCCTTTCAGGAGCTCTTCCTGCGTGTGCAGAAATAGACCGTTATCGCTTATGTTGAGTATAAAACCCGCAAGAGACCTCTCGCCTATCCTGAAGTCTACGGGTATGGAGACTGGCACACGTACTCTCTTCTGCCCTTTGGCCACAAAGTCACTGAAGAGCACATTATTGACCATGAAGATTATATGCTCCGGCGTAAATGCCTTTGAGATGAGCCTGGCCACACCCAGTTCCTTAAGCCTGCCAATAACCTCCATGGGGTCGTAAACGCTCGTTATTACCATGATGGGGAACTTACCGGTGTATCCCTTCTCTTTAATCCACTCAAGGACCTCAAAACCGTCCATGTCGGGCATGTGCAGGTCAAGGATAAGAATATCTATCCCCTTAGTGTCATTGAGAATATTCTCTATGAGCTCCCTGCCGTCCTTTGAGGAAGTGACCTCATGGCCTCCGTCAGCAAGAATTTCACCGAGCCTCATCCTGAAAAAAAGAGAGTCGTCTGCGATAAAGACCCGTTTTTTAGGCGTTTCAGTCATATGTGTTCTCCTGCCGGCAGATGATTGTCCTGGTCTGAGTTATGGCGAGTGCGCCTCTGAGCCTTCTGCCTGGTAAGGGGGGAGACATCAAGGCCATGCCATATATCAATCTTACGATAGAGACACGCATTTTACAAGATGTTTGAAAAAGAGTGCGCACAAAAAAAGGCGCTGCGAGCTCAAGGGAGGCCCTTTATATCCCTGTAAAGGCGCTCTTACTTCTTGGGGAGCTTCCACGTGGCGTGCTTGCAATCCGGGTATTTTGAGCACCCGTAAAAAGTACGCCCCTTCTTGGTGCGGCGCTCTACGAGGGTGCCGCCGCAGCCATCCTCGGGGCAGGATACGCCTGTTGAATAAGGCAGTGTGCTCTTACAATCGGGGTATTTTGAACAGGCGAGAAAACGTCCGAACCTGCCGCTCTTTATCAACATTGGGCTCGCGCATTTCGGGCATTTTTCATCGGTCTCGGATTCCCGCTCCGCAACCTTTACCACGCCGCTCTCGTCAGTAGTAAAGTCACCGGTGTTCTTACACTCAGGGTACCCGGTGCAGGCCAGAAACTTTCCGCGGCGTCCCCACTTTATGACCATGGGTTTTGAGCATTTTTCACAGACTAATTCCGTGGGCGTCACCTCTTCCTTGACGCTCTTCATCTCCACTCTGGCTTTTTCGAGCCTCTTGCTGAAGGGGGTATAGAACTCCTCCATGAGGTCCCGCCACGGCACCTTGCCCTCCTCTATCATATCGAGCTCTTCTTCCATATGTGCGGTGAACTCGGCGCTGAGTATCTCCGGAAAACTCTCCACAAGGAGTCCGTTTACCAGCATTCCAAGCTCCGTGGGAGCGAGTTTACGTTCCTCTTTCTCCACATAACCCCTGTCCTGAATGGTGCTGAGGATTGTGGCGTAGGTAGATGGGCGGCCTATGCCGTTTTCTTCGAGCTCCTTTACAAGGGTAGCCTCGGTAAACCTCGGCGGGGGCTGCGTAAAGTGCTGAGAGGGGTCAAGTTCCAGAAGTTTTGCAGGCTCACCCTTATTAAGAGGCGGCAGAAGCCCGGACTTCTCTTTATCCTTACCACTTGCAACATTATCAAGGCCCTCCTCGTATACGCGCGTAAAGCCCGGAAACTTCATTACCGAGCCCGATGTCGTGAGGATATAGGGGCCGCCATGTATCTCGACACGTGTCTGGTCCATTATGGCCGGGGCCATCTGGCAGGAGACAAACCTCTTCCAGATAAGGCTGTAAAGTTTCCACTGGTCCTTGGAGAGCATACCCTTGATGCTCTCAGGGGTATACTGCATGGCAGTTGGCCTTATGGCCTCGTGGGCGTCCTGGGTCTTGGACTTGCCCTTTTTTTTCACATATACATTTGCCTTGGCGGGAAGGTACTCCTTGCCGTATTCCTTCAGAATAAATTCCCTTACGGCCGTGACGGCCGAGGGGGCGAGCCTTGTTGAGTCCGTCCTTATATAGGTCACAAGCCCTACGGGCCCGGCGCTGCCAAGCTCTACGCCCTCGTAGAGCTGCTGGGCTATCATCATTGTCCTTTTAGCGGAAAAACCGAATTTACGCGAGGCGTCCTGCTGGAGCTTACTGGTGGTAAAAGGCGGCAGGGGGTTTCTCTTTACCTCTTTTTTCTCAACGCGGCCAACAGAGAGTTCAAGGGTCTTCAGGTCGCTTACAACGGCCCCGGCCTCGGCCTCGGTGGCAGGCACGAGCTTCTTGCCGTCTTTTTTAGCGAGCCTTGCGCTGAACTTATCACCCCTCGCGGACTCAAGCAGAGCATCTACGTGCCAGTACTCAACGGCCTTGAAGGCCAGAATCTCGGCCTCACGGTCGCATATCAGCCTTACTGCCACGGACTGCACCCTTCCGGCGCTAAGGCCCATGCGCACCTTCTTCCAGAGTACGGGACTGACCTGGTAACCAACGAGACGGTCAAGTATCCTTCTTGCCTGCTGGGCCTCGTATTTTTTAAGATCAAGGTCCGTGGGGGTCTCTATGGCGGCCTTTATGGCATCCTTTGTTATCTCATTAAAGAGCACCCGCCGGGTCTTCTTCCTCTCCTTGTCTACTTCTTCGGCGATATGCCAGGCTATTGCCTCGCCCTCTCTATCGGGGTCAGGTGCAAGATAGATGGCATCGGCCTCCCTGGCGGCGCTCTTAAGCTCACGGATGGTCTTCTGCTTTGCCTTAATTTTTACATAGCTGGGCTCAAAACCATGCTCAATATCCACGCCAAGGGCGCTCTTTGGCAGGTCCTTTATATGCCCCACAGAGGCAAGCACGGTAAAGCCGCGGCCAAGGTACTTATTAATGGTGCGGGCCTTTGCCGGCGACTCAACTATTACAAGCGATTTTCCCATTTTCTATGCAAGACCTCCGTAGCATTTAAAAGCAGTCAAAAAGACCTTTTACAATCTGAAGTGAATATTTTCAACCTTTTTTTATTTTTTTTATTAAGGGACAGGGGTTAGAACCTTCTCGTAAAGACCTTTCCGGGGCTCTGTGATATAAGGCCCTTAAGCTCCATCTCCAGAAGAATACCTCCAAGTTTGTGAACCTTAAGACCCGAAGCCGAGGCTATGGCGTCTATTGAGAGCGGTCCCTCTTCGAGGGTCTTGAAGACAATGGCCTCATTACCCTCTGCAGGTACCCCGGCCCCCTTGTCTCTCCCCTCTTCATCGCCTTTCCCTAAGGCGCCAAGGGAGCCCGGTTCAAGGCCCCAGGCGGAAAAGATGTCCCCTGCATCCTCCACGGGCATGGCGCCGGACTTAATGAGGCTGTTAGGCCCCTTGCTCTTATAGGAGGTAATGGGGCCGGGCACGGCGAATACATCGCGGTTATACTCAAGAGAGAGCCTTGATGTCATCATGGCGCCGCTCCGAAGCGGCGCCTCGACTACGATAACACCCCGTGAGAGGCCGCTTATTATCCTGTTTCTCCGTGGAAAATTATAGGGCTTTGGCCCCGCGCCCATGGGAAACTCCGATAGCAGAAGGCCTTTTGTTCCGATTTCATCATAGAGCCCCCGGGCTTCAGGGGGGTAGCAGCGGTCAATACCTGTGCCAAGGACGGCCACGGTTGCCCCGCCTGCACCAAGGGCTCCCTTGTGAGCGGCCATGTCACAGCCCCTTGCCATGCCGCTTACGATTACGGCCCCCAGTGAGGCAAGCTCGCCTCCGAGAGACTCCGATACCCTCTGCCCGTAGTGAGTGGGCCGTCTTGTGCCTACTATGGCCACTGCCTCCCCGGCGGTAAGGGTAGATATCTGACCTCGTGCGTAAAGAAGAATAGGCGGCTCAGGAATTTCTTTAAGAGAGGCGGGGTACTCTGGATCAAAAAGGGTGATAAGCCTTACACCGGCTTCTTCCATGAGGCCCAGCTCAGACTCTACCCACTCCCAGTCGTCAAAACCCTTCAGGGCCGCGGCCAGCCGCTGGTCAAGGCCCGGAGCGGAGGAGCCACGAGCAGAGAAGAGGGTTTTTGCCCTCTCCTCCTTTACAATGGCCTCAATAAGAAGTGCCCTGGCCCCCCTCGGGACCTTCAGCCTTGTGAGGGCGAGCCAGTATTTAATCTCAGCCTCCTCATAATAGAGAAAAAGGCCGCTCTCAATGTTTGTTCAGAGACGCGGCCCATCATGTATCTCACTCAGTGCGGTCGCAACAGAGACGCTGCTCCCCCCCACTTATTAACCTTTTAAGTGCCAGCCCCCGTAAGGGTGAGCCATTACTTGAGTTTTTCCCACCCTTTTCCGCCTTCTTAGAGGGCTGCCTTTGCAAGGACTGAGTCACCCGTCTTTATGGATTTCACACTCTTTATTATTATGCACGACGATGTGCGGCTACCTGCCTCCACGACAACAACAGCGCCTATTTCCTCAGCGGGAATGTCCACCATTTTTCCGTTAAGAGGGTCGCGGACACTCTCCCTGGGCCTCACAACCTTCAAGAGCCTGCCATCCTCAATACCATCATCAGAGCCTTTGTCTATATAGAGTATCTCGCCCTTTACCAGGTGCTCGTTCCCAAGAGATGCTATGACGACGCCATCGACAGCTTCATCGGAAAACCTTATCCTTACCTCTTTAACTGGCTCTCTGTACTGCATAAGCCTGTCGCCGGTGCTTATTTCCTCAAAGGAGCTATCAAGCCTGCCCTCTACAACACCGCTATTGCCGGTGACCACAAGGCTGCCGAGAATCTCTATCTTATGTCCCATGTTTTTTCCGGTAACGGGGTGCTTTACAAGGGCGCCCTCTCTGAAGACAATATAACGCGAGCCCTCGCTTACACTGGCGCTCTCCTTAAAGGAGAGATAAACCTCATCACCTTCGTGCAGGAGCATCTTCTCATCGTCCTTTGCCTCGAGGATGAGACCCGCGGCCTTGAAGGCCTCTTTGGAGATAAAGCCTGTTCTAAGCAAAGGAGCGCTGCCGTAGGAGGGTTCTTCTGGTGCCTTCGGCTCTTCCACTGGTTTTTCAGGCTGGAGCACCACCACATTCGAGCCGTCCTCAGAGAGCTTCACCACAGGCAGGGAGTCGATATCAATACCCGCATCTCTGCCATCGCCCTCATCGACGCCAAAAGGCACGACCTTTACCACATCGCCGGGGTAGATAAGGTGGGGGTTCTTTATGTACGAGTTGAGCTTCCATAGATAGGGCCACTTAAAGGGGTCTTTTAGAAACCTCTCAGAGATGTCCCAGAGGGTGTCATGCCTGATGATGGTGTAGTACACGGCGTTTTCGTCACCGCGCTCCTTACCGGCGCCTCCGTCTCCGGGAACGGCCCATGCCGGCATGGAAGAGAGCAATAACAGGATTAATAAAAGATAAGAGGCCTTAATACATTTTTTCATAATACGCCTTCCTTCTTCTGATTATAATTACTCCAACCTCTTCGACGCGCTTGCGGCCGCCTCTGAATCGGGGTACTCCTTCAGTATTCTCTCCCAGGACGCCCTGGCCTTCTCAGCATCGCCAAGCCTCAAGTAAGAGGCCCCAATTCCCCAGAGTGCGTCAGCAGCCTTGTTGCCTTCGGGGTATCTATCCACAACTATCTTGTAGAGGACAATGGCTTCATTAAAGTTCTTTTTTCTAAAGTAGGACTCGGCGCTCCAGTAAAAGGCGTTGTCAGCAAGGCTGCTCTCGGGGTAAGCCGTTGCAAGGTCCTGAAAGACGATTCGCGCATCGCTGAACCTGCCTGAGAGGAAGAGTTCCCGTGCTTTTTTGTACATGGTCTCGGCTGATGGAGTGGTTTCCGACGGGGGTGGTTCAGGGTTACTGCCAAGACCTTTTTCCGTTTTTGCTTTTGCCTCTGTTTTTTCAACCTCAGCAGATGGTTTCTCTGCCTTCTCAGCCTCTGCCTCATCTTCATCAGGCAGGCCCTTGATGCTGAGGGTGCTCTTTTCACCGAGCCTTATTATCTTGAGTCCCGGCGGCGGTGTTATACCATTGGCCTCAAGCGCATGTCCCCCTGCATTTTCGTCCAGTTTCTCACGAAGGAGACGAAATTTGGACTTAAGTTCGTCTACCTCGGCGACGCGCTCGTCAAGAGACATCTCAAGGCGCGAGATTCTTTTATTCAGACCCTCCACCTCTCCCTTGGAAGGCCCGGCCGCGCACCCGTAAACAAAAAGAAAAGCAAGGGCGTATATGGCTTGATGTTTGTACTTCACTGTTGCAAGATTAATCGCTACCACCTTGTTTTGTCAAGCCTTTTTTACGCCCCCCTGCCTAAGATCCGTTGGGCCGCGGTATTTCCCCGGCGCCGCCAGAAGCGCGTGCTCATTATTATTAATACAATTATGGCGCCAATCTGTCAGTGACGCCTATCACCAGAGACCAACAGGTGAGTCTCATAAAGATTAAAGAGATACAAGGGCGGGAGAAAAAACTCAGCCACGGACGGACTTCACTCTCTTATAGATAAAGGGCACAAGTGAGACAAGGACTACAAGGAGGAGACCTATGATAAAGGTTCTTGAGACTTGTCCCTGAAAGATATCCAGTATAGAGCTGGAAAAGACCACGTAGGCCGTAATGCCTGGGAGCATGAAGAAGAATGTAGCGACAAAATATGGACCAAGGCCTATCTTTGTAAGGCCGAATGCGTAATTAAGGAAGTTAAAGGGAAAGAGGGGTATGAGGCGCGTAAAGGCCACTATCTTCCAGCCCTTTCTCTCCACAGCCTCGTCTATCTCCCTCATGCGCCCCCCCTTTACAAGGGACTCCACCCATTCTCTGCCCATCTTTCTCGCGATAATAAAGGCCAGCGTAGCCCCAACCGTAGCTCCAACGGCCACATAGACAACACCCCAGAAAGGCCCGAAGAGCACTCCTCCAACAACGGTAATTGGAAGGCCCGGCAGCATGAGGCTCGGCGCAATGGCGTAAAAGAGCATATAGACCACGGGCCCCCATAGCCCAAAGCCGCCAATCCACTCTCTCATTACTTCCTCGTCAAGATATTTTCCAAGGCCGAGATATTTTACGAGAAAGAAAGTCCCGCCGATAAATGTGATGAGCATGAGGAATTTTATTGTTTTTTTGCTCATGTTTTTCTACCTGGTCAGTCTATAAGGTAACGTGGGAGTACGGTGCGCGTTCTGTAGTAATATGCCCCTTCCCCCTTTGGTTTTCTTTGCCCTACTTTCTTTTTTCCGGGAGTAACGTGGGAGTAAGATGCGCGTTCTCTGGTAATATGCCCTTTCCCCCTTTGGTTTTCTTTGCCCCGCTTTCTTTTTTCCAAAGTAACGTGGGAGTACGATGCGCGTTCTCTGGTAATATGCCCTTTCCCCCTTTGGTTTTCTTTGCCCCGCTTTCTTTTTTCCAAAAGAAAGCGGGAGGGAAGTTAGCGTGCTTTCCTTCTGGAAAGGTACGCTAACTTCCCCGTCTTATAAGCCAGCGCGAGATCTTCGGGAACCACCCTGAAAAGAGTTTTTCCGTATAATAGGCATCGCAGGCGCGTTTCAGCCCCTGAGCCACAGTAGGGTAGACGTGTATGGTCCCGGATATTGCCGTTACAGGCAGTTTTGCCTTCATTGCAAGGACGTACTCGTGTATAAGTTCCCCTGCTCCGGGGCCGAGGATATGCGCTCCCAGTATTTCTTTCTTTTTACCCACAACTATCTTTATAAGTCCCTTGCCCTCGCCCTCAAGGAGCGCCCTGTCCACCCCGGAAAAGGGCTGGCGGTACACAGAGACCTTATCGTATTTTGCGCGCGCCTCGGCCTCGGTGAGGCCAACTCTGGCAAGTTCAGGGTCGGCAAAGGTAACCCAGGGCGTAACCCTGTAATCGGCCTTTCTCTTAACAAGGGGAAAGAGGGCGTTAGAGACGACAAGGCCTGCCTGGTACTCGGCCATGTGCGTAAACTTGAATGGCCCTGTCACATCGCCTGCCGCGTAGATATGGGCCTGCGTGGTCTTCATGGAGAGGTCGGACTTTACGCCTTTTCGCTTATCGTACTCTACGCCTGCGGCGTCCAGGCCCAGGCCCTCCACGTTGGGGGTCCTGCCTATGGCGCTCATTATTTCCTCTGCCAGAAAGGTCTTTTCGTTGCCCCCGCAATCTGCAACTACGGCCTTTGCCCCTGCCCTGCCTTTTATCTCAGTAAACCCCTTGCAGGCAACAATCTTTATTCCCTCTTCCACGAGCAGGGCATGGAGTGCCTCGGAGAGCTCCTTATCCTCACGTGGCAGTATCTGCCCTTTTTTTTCAAGTATTGTAACTACCGCGCCAAGACGGCTGAAAATCTGGGCAAACTCTATACCAATGGGTCCCCCGCCGAGGATAATAATACTTGCCGGAAGTCTTGTAAGTTCGAGGGCAGTAATATTGGTAAGCGCCCCCACCTCTTTTAGTCCGGGGATGGGCAAGACGGCAGGGCTTGAGCCCGTGGCCAGGAGAAACTTTTTTCCTACAAGCCTTCGTCCATCTACATTAAAGGTATGGTCGTCCTCAAAAGCGCCGCTGCCGAAAATCACATCTACGCCCATCTTTCTAAAGCGCTCGGGGTCGTCGTTAAGGGCGATTTTTGCCTGCACGCGCTTCATGGAGGCCATTACCTCTGGAAAATCCACGGTAACTGGGCCGCACCCTACGCCGAACTCCCCGGCGCGTCTCGTGATCATGGCCACCTTTGCCGAGTGGACGAGCCTCTTTGTAGGCACGCACCCCCAGTGAAGGCAATCGCCGCCAAGGGTTTTTTCCTTTTCAACCATGGCAACTCTTGCGCCCAATTGTGCGGCGCCGCTTGCCGAGACAAGGCCGCCGACTCCGCCGCCTATGATTACAAGATCGTACTTTTCCATAATCTGACCTGCGCTCTTAGTTTTTCAGACCAGCCTTAACATCTCTTTTACCTGCAATATAACATTACCGGAGATCGGTGTAAGTATGGTGGCTTACATGGCGGCACTCATAGGTCATTAGGCCTCTTACCAGCCTTCATGAACCGCATGGTCTCGGCCAGTCCGGGTATGCCCGCTCTACCCCCCGGTGCGAGGCATTTGAGCGCCGCAAAGGCAGATGCGAAGCGCACCGTCTCCTCAAGGGGCCAGCCCTTCAAGAGGCCGAAGATATACCCGCCGTGAAAGACGTCTCCTGCCCCGGTGGTGTCCAGGGCCCTTACCTTAAAGGCGGGGGTACTAAAGACCCTGCCGTCCTGCCACGTTACCGAGCCCTTCTCGCCAAGGGTTACGGTAACGGCCTTTGCGCCACAGGCCGCTATCTTTACAACGGCCTCCTCAGGACTGGATGAAAAATGAGCGGAAAATACCTCGGAACCCACAATGTAATCCACCTCTGGCAGGAGCCTCAAGAGGCCGGGCCTCGGCGAACCGGCATCGCAGACCACCGACACGCCCACATTAGCGGCAAGGCGGGCAATCCTTAGAGAGGCCTCGGCCATAAGGCCGTCAAGGAGGAGAAAATCCGCGTGCTGCAGCCACTCTTCCTTTACCTCATCGGGCTTTAACTCCGCCACAGTGGGACGCTTCCAGAGAATAGTCCTCGATGCGTTCTCGGAGTTAACAATAATATAAGCCTTCTGCGAGAAGCCGCCCTCTCTTACGACGAGGGCCCCCACATCAACGCCCTCTTCAATTAGCCCGGCTCTTATCTTCCTGCCCGCCTCATCCACTGAGACTACCCCGGCAAAGGCCGTCTCCACGCCCAATCTTGTTAAAGAGACAAGGGCCGTGGCCACAGGGCCGCCGCCCTGCTCTGTAAAACAAAGGACCTCTTTTTTACAGTCCTCAGAGGGAAAACCAGTAACTCGGGCAATGAGGTCAAGAGAGGCCTGACCAAGACCGAATACTCTCATAACAATACCCCCTTACCTTCTTTTAGAAAAAAGAAATTTTTTTAACGGCGCTGCTCTCTTCCTCTGCTCTTACGAGATAGAATGCAAGAGCGAGGGTAATGTTCCACTAATAAAATAGCTACAAAGAAAACCAACGGGGGAAAATGCCTCATACCTTTGAATATACACTTTGCTTCCACGAGACCTTTAAGATCAAGCATC
>JBHHUW010000027.1:0-18906 GCA_046753945.1 Thermodesulfobacteriota bacterium | reverse complement strand
TCCTTATGGCCGAGTCCGTCTTGTTGACGTGCTGACCTCCGGCGCCGC
This sequence comes from Thermodesulfobacteriota bacterium, assembly GCA_046753945.1. Lineage (GTDB taxonomy): Bacteria > Desulfobacterota > GWC2-55-46 > GWC2-55-46 > JADFVP01 > JAJRZX01. The sequence continues at coordinate 18,858 of JBHHUW010000027.1, read as the reverse complement.
TTGCTCGAAAAGTATCTACTCGAATATCGGCATCAAGAATCTCTATATCTATGTCTTCCTCTATATCGGGATATACAAGCACTGAGGCAAAAGACGTATGACGGCGGGCCCCTGCGTCAAAGGGGGAGATGCGCACCAGGCGGTGCACGCCTGATTCGGCCTTGAGGTAACCAAAGGCATACTCGCCAGAGACCTCGAAGGTTACGCTCTTTACACCGGCCTCTTCTCCGGGCTGATAATCTATTATCTCAAGTTTGAAGCCGCGCGACTCTGCCCAGCGCGTATACATTCGAAGCAGCATACCGGCCCAGTCCATGGCCTCTGTGCCTCCGGCCCCGGGATGTATGGAGACTATGGCGTCAAGGCCGTCGTTCTCGCCGCCGAGCATGCGTCTCACCTCTTCACTACGTATGGCGCCGCGGGCCTCACGGAGTTTTTCATCTGCCTCACGGGCCGAGTCCGCGTCCTCGGCCTCCTCGGCAAGCTCAAGGAGCACCTCTGATTCTTCAAGGAGAGAGGTTATGGCATTAATGGACTCAAGCCTTGAGGTAAGCACGGATTTTTTCTTCATCAAACCCCTGGTCCTTACGCGGTCTTCCCATGAATCGGGGTCTGCCAGGGCCTTCTCTATCTCTGAGAGCTCCTTTTCAAGAGAGGCGAGGTCAAAGATACCTCCGTAGTTCTTCAAACCTGCCCGTAGTCTCTTTTAGCCCTGCCCTTATCTCGTCGTACATGAAAATCTCCCCTTTTTTACAGATATTTTGCCATTATTTGCTTCTTCTAAAAAGACCGCCAAAAAGAACCACAAGCCCCGCGAATATCATGGCAACATAGGCAAAGACATCACCGTAGGCCGTATAGAATGTTTTTTGCTCCCCGTCGCTTATGGAGACATCATATGCCAGCATATCTTCCCTGAAGAGCTTCGTCCTCTTTACAAGCCTGCCCACGGGGTCTATAACAGCGCTTATACCCGTATTAGCAGCGCGAAGCAGATATACCCTGTTCTCAACGGCGCGAAGTAGCGTCATATCAAGGTGCTGATAAGGCGCGCTGGTCTTGCCAAACCAGCCGTCATTGGTAATATTTACAAGGAGCCCTGCCCCGTCACGTACGGATATACGCGCAAGAGCCGGGAATATGGCCTCGTAGCATATGAGCAGACCTGCCTTAAAGCCGCCAATATCAAGGGGCACGGGGCCGGGACCGGGAACAAAATCACCCACCCCTTCCGTAAGTTTCATGATAAAAGGCATATAGGATTTCAGGGGCACGTACTCGCCGTAGGGAACGAGATGGACCTTATCGTAACGGCCCGTTATGCGGCCCTCATCTGATACGACATAGGCGCTGTTATAATATCTCGGGTCTCCTGTTTTTTTATTATAATCAAAGGCCGGACTTCCCGTCAATAGAGTTACCTTCTTTGATACAGCAATATCCATAACCTCTCTTTTACCTGCCGCGTTTTTTTCAAGGTAAAAAGGCACGGCCGTCTCGGGCCAGACCACAAACTCGGCCCCCGCGGCCCTGGCCATGGAAGTAAGGCCCCTGTATATACGCAGCGTGCTTCCCTGATGACTCTTATCCCACTTAACGGCCTGGTCGATATTACCCTGAGCCACGGCGGCCCGCACCGTGGGCCGGGACTTCACCACCGCGTCCACCTGCTTTATCCTGAATACGCCGTATAAGGAGACCGCAATTGTAAGCGAAAGGGCTATGGCCATGGCCATCACGGGGAAGGACCGGCCCCTACTATAAGATACTATAAGAATATAGATAAGGGCATTTACAAAGAGGACCATAAAGGAGAGACCCCATACGCCCGTAATATCAGCTACCTGTATCAGTATAAGGTTATGGGCCTGCGAGTACCCCGCAAGGACCCATGGAAAACCAGTAAAAAGATGGCCCCTCAGGTACTCCATGGTAACCCATAGGCCGGGTAAAAAGAGGAGCCTACCGGAGGCTAAGGCCGGTGAGAATCGTGCGAAGAGTGCAAAGAGGGCGAAGAACAAGGCCAGATACGCCGCCAGCAGCAGCATAACGGGCAGGCTCTCGGTAAGACCGAGGCCGCCGTAAAAGTACATGGAGTGTACTACCCAGTATACGGTGCCAATAAAAAAGACAAGACCTGAGATAAAACCCAGAAGAAAAGATTGCCGCGCCTTTAGTCCATCTATGGCCAGAAGAAGGGGGACAACGGCCATAAAGGCAAGTGGCCATAGACCAAAAGGGGCAAAGGTGATAATGAGCAGGAGCCCTGAAGATATGGCGGCCAGTAATCTTACTTTCATGGCCCGCTATGGAGAAAAATTCTGTAGATAAGAAGAGTAAGACCTACACCGAGCATGGCTCCGAGCAGAACCTCTATCCAGGTGTGAATACCGCCGAGAAGCCTTGATTGACTCACCATAACTGCCATTACAAAGGCCAGTATGGCCACCAGCGGGCTTCCGGTCATGAGGGTGATGGACGTAAAGAGAGAGAAGGCCACGGCAGCATGCCCGCTTGGAAGCCCCCCGTGAAGGGGCCGGCCGCTGCGGCCAAGAGACTTCAGGACCACTACGGAGATAAGGACGAGAAGAAGGGCGATAACTGCAATATGACCAGAAAAATCATGTACCCCCCTGAGCCCCAGAGAGGCCGGGTCTTTCATGTACTTTGTAAATAACATATATACCACTATGGCCACGCCTATTGAGGCTATAAGAACGGCCCCTGCGGAGACGTCCTTGGCGTTTTTTGCAAGTATGTGATGCTTGTCCTCAATGAGATTAACGGTCTCTTCTATGGCCGTATTAAGCATCTCGGCAAATAGAAGAAAGATAATGGAGAGGGCGAAGAGGACGAATTCCAGTACAGGCAGTTTTAACGCAAGGCTCAGAACAAGGGCTCCAACAGCGATAAGATAATGAAGCTTTATATGTTTCTGCGTCTTGAAGGCATAGATAATCCCCTCTATTGCGCAGTTCAGGCTCCCGAGCAATCCCTTTGGTTTTATAACCTTTTGCTCTTCCCTTGCCACTATCAACCCCTTAGAAAATCAGACTACCTTATCTACGAGAGGGCCCCTGCAATAAGCTAAGCTAAAGGCCCTTATTCAGACTCTGGCCTTCTTCTAAGACTGCGGCCCCTCATGAGGAGGCCCCGGAGTCACGCAAGAGCCCCGCTGCCTCAAGAACAGTTAATAGTTCCTCTTCTTTGCGTCTCATCCTTGCGGCCTGTCTTCCGCCGTGAATATGCTCGTATCCAAGAAGGTGCAGAAGGCCGTGGTGGCATAACCTGGCGAGCTCTGTATCAGGCCGGCACCGGGCCTCGCGGGCCTGCTCCAGCACCCTGTCCATGGAGATGGCTATATCGCCAAGGAGAACATCATCCTCCATGGGAAAACTCAGCACATCAGTAGACTTGTCTATACCTCTAAACCTCTTATTAAGCTCCCTTAACTCGCCATCACCTGTAAGGAGCAGGCTCAGTTCCCTATCCTCCAGTCCAAGCTCTCTCATGGCAGCAACTAAGATGGCCCTGGCCAGGGTGACCCTGGCAGAGCGGGCTCTGTCTGTTACAAGAACCCTTGGAGAGGCCATTTTATAACTCCTTGCCCGGGTCCTGAGACGGTTTGGCGGGGCTTACCTGCCTCCCTGCCTCTACATCATCAAAGGCGCGGATCACATCCTGAACAAGGGGATGACGCACCACATCGGCGTCTGAGAAAAAAATAAACTCTATACCTTTGATGCCAGAGAGGACGTCCCGCGATTCTATAAGACCCGATGTCCTTGCCGAGGGCAGGTCAACCTGTGTAATATCGCCGGTGATTACGGCCTTTGAGTCAAAACCAAGCCTTGTAAGAAACATCTTCATCTGCTCTATGGTGGTGTTCTGTCCCTCATCAAGGATGATAAAGGAATCGTTAAGGGTCCTTCCCCTCATAAAGGCAAGAGGGGCCACCTCTATAACACCCCTTTCAAGCATTTTTTCCACCCTCTCGTACTCAAGTAAATCGTAAAGGGCGTCATAAAGGGGCCGCAGATAGGGGTCTACCTTTGCCGCGAGGTCGCCGGGCAGAAAACCGAGCCTCTCGCCGGCCTCCACGGCCGGTCTCGTAAGTATTATCCTCTCAACTTCCTTATTCAAAAGGGCGCTTACGGCCATGGCCATGGCCAGATAGGTCTTTCCTGTCCCCGCAGGGCCAATACCAAAGACCATGTCAGACTTTCTTATGGCATCAATATACCTCTTCTGGGCAAGGCTCTTGGAGGCTATTACCTTTTTCTTGAAGGAGATGCAGGCCGTGTCGAGGAATACATCGGCAATGGCAACGTCTCTGTCCGTCTGCACCATACGGATGGCGTAATCAATGTCATGGGGGCTTAGCGTATACCCCCTTGAGATAAGGTCGTAGAGGTCCGTGATAAGTTTTTTCACATCCCCCACAGAGCGGGTATCGCCTCTTAAGGTAAGAAGACTGCCGCGGGTGTCTATCCTAACGCCCATGCATTTCTGAATGGTCTTCAGGTTCGAGGCGGCCTCACCAAAAAGACTCATGGCAATAGCGTTGTCCTCAAGGGTTATCTGTTCTCTCTGCTCCTCTTGCTTTAGACCTGAAGCGGGAGCGGAAATTGTCTTCATCTATACCGTGGTTTTATTAAGAACACCTGAATGGCAGAGGTAGATAATCTACCCGTACACTACTTTATCTTAAAGATAATTCTATCACAGCGCTCTTTTTTTTACAATCAATGGGTTAACGCGGAAAAAGAGGGTTTGATGCAATGAGAAAAAAAAGTGTAAGCACAAAAAAAGCGCCAGGCAAAAGAAGATGCAGAGGAATGAAGCAATGGAGGGCAAAAAAAAGGCCGGTTAACCCGGCCATGCTCTAACTAAAAGATGTAAGGACTCATCGGACACTCTTGTCACAAAAAGATGTATAGACTCAGGGGCCCACTCCCCAAAAAAAATCAGCCCCCTGCCCCCTCTTAGAGGCCCACAGCCTCGCGCCTCTCGTTATTATAATGCATACTTGAGATGATGCCGCGCTCAAGCTCCCACCGCGGCCTCTGCCTTGCTATCTTCTGCAAAAGCCGGTGGTTAAGGGCATGGCCTGACCTGTGTGCTATGAGCTGGCCACTGACAGGGGCGCCCACAAGAGAGAGGTCGCCGAGCAGATCAAGGGCCTTATGCCTTACGAACTCGTCAGGGTACCTGAGGCCGTCCTCATTAAGGATGTTGCTCTCGCCCACTACTACGGCGTTGCTGAGAGAGCCGCCCATGGCAAGACCGTTGGCCCGCAGCGTCTCTATATCGCTTAAAAAACCAAAGGTCCTCGCGTTGCCTATCTCATTGATAAAGACTTCCCGAGTGCATTGCCTGGAAAAAAGCTGCTTCGAGAGCACGGGATGACTGAAGTCTATGGAATAGTCTATCCTTAAACCAGGTTCATTGGAAGGTAGTAGCATTAGATACTTATCGCCATCTGATACCTTGATAGGACTCTTGACTACAAGATATTCACGCTCAGCCATGAGGTAGATGAGACCCGCGGCCTCTATCTTTTTTATGAACTCCCCTGCGCTACCGTCAAGAATAGGTATCTCGGAGCCGTAAACCTCTACATCCACGTTGTCCACACCAAGCCCGTAAAGGGCCGCAAGGATATGCTCCACAGTGGAGACAGTGACACCGCCGGCTCCAAGGGTAGTTGCGTAATTGGTATTTACAACATTGGCCCCATCTGCCTTTATGGAAGGAAAACCGGGCAGGTCCTTTCTTATGAACCTTACGCCGCTATCCTCCTCTGCAGGAAGAAGCCTAACCCTCACGTCGCACCCTGTATGCAGGCCTACGCCGGAGAAAACAATTTCTTTCTTAATAGTTGTCTGCATCATACACAATAATTACATACAAGAAGCATGCCAAAGAAAAAAATGGTGTAAAATCAAGCTGTTGCAATAAAAGGCTGATTTTTTGCTGTATTAAAAAAACAACAGCAGGCCATAAATTCTCTTTTTTACAACATCAATGCCTTGTAAAAAAGTATAATAGCACCGAGATAAGTGCGCTTATGATTATCGAGGTGGCAAGAGGAAAATAAAAGGAAAAGTTGCCTTTCCTGAAGTAAATGTCTCCGGGAAGTTTTCCGAGGATAGGAATCTTTGGAGCCAGACCAAAGATTATGCCTGAGATGATCAAGAGTACCCCGATGATAATAAGCATCCGCGCGAGCATTGCTCATTATAGCCTTTATCACCGGGGAAATCAATACAACCGCCTGGAGAGAGCGGCTGTAGCGGCTCAGCGCGCCTTTATGAGCCCTATGGTTTTTTCCACGCTCCGCCCGCCAAAGTAGAAGATTATAACCGTCTGCATGATGGATTTATGAACCTCCGTCAAAGGTATCTGCGGATAACCAAGGTAAGGGGCGAGTATGGTCCATGAAAAAATAGCCAGCATGAGAAAAGACCATAGCGGCCTATGGGTTACCTTCAAGACGTTGGCCCAGTCCGGCGCCCCCTCGGACTCTTTAATGGCAAGGGCCCGGGCGTTCTGCATATCAGCGGTGGCGGCTCTGGCCTCCTCCATGGCAAGGCTGCTGGCTTTAAGGCGAAACTCCGCCTTATCCTTCTCGTCCATGGTGGCCGGGAGGTAGTGATCAGTGAGTTTACCAACTACCTTGCCTACCGTACTCTCTATGAGGTCTCCAAGCACCGGTGTCATATGGCCTCCTTAGCGCAGTCACCGCATACGCAGGTCTTAAGGCTAATCTGGCGGAGCTTGCCGCATTTGAGACAAACGCCAACCTTTTTTATAGACTTTCCCTTATCTTTGCAGCCCATGTTGAAAACCTCCTGTAGTAAACCACCGTGCCAACGAGAGCAAGAAAACCTCCCAGTATTAGCGCCTCTATGACGTGCGCACCCGAGTAACATTCCATATTGTTTTTCTCCTTTTTTTGAGTGTTCCTGTCTTTACCGGCCAGCTTCTATCCTGAGAGCCCCCCCCTTATCTTAAGACCCGCTTAAAGGATGCCGCGCTTCACCGGCAAACCTGTAGAGGGAGACTGTCCTGTTTATCCAGCCCCGTAGATATGGTTTCCTGCCAAGCACCCTGGCGTAGTAATCTATCCTCTCAATAATATAATCCTGCCAGTAGGGCGTGCGTGACAGAAAGTCCTTGGCCCTTCTCCGGCCCATATTGACAGCAGTATCAAAGACAACGAGGTTAACGGGCCAGAGAAGATTATCGCACCCGAGTTTCTCCCAGTAATCAGCGCGATAGATATCCTTGGCCTCCTGCTCTGTCAGGTCCTTGATATCCAGCGTTGGGTAGGCGCGCCTGGAAATCCCCCACTTGGTCTCGCCACCGGGGTCCTTCGCGTCGTTAACGTAACCTCCTTCCCACTTAAGGACAAACTCCATGGCACGGTCGAAATCACTCATCAAGGGCCTCCATCTTTGTAGCTATCTTTACGATAGTATTATTCATGTGACGGATATCCCGGTTATTCTCCGCGAGGACCTCTTTTATCTCACGTAAAATCTCCCTCGTGTTCTCACGAAAAAAACCGCACTCTGTTTTTGGGACGTTCTTATGATTGACCATACCCTCGATCTTATCCATACGCTGCCCGAATGCCCGAAGGACGTAGGATAGCATGGCGGTCCAAACACCAATAAGGCCGCCGCTTATAAGCATCCAAAAATTAGGATTTTTCTCAGGACTCACTTTGACCTCCATAATGCTAACCCGAAGTCTCTCTACCAATGATGTCTCATGCTGCGGGCAAGAGGCCCAAACCAAACTTCAACTCCGTAACCTGCCCCCATAGGACCCGGCGGCTGCACTTTATGTAAGAGTAGACCTTTTCATTCCTGTCCCATCGTCGTCTTCTCTTGACCGTAATAATCCAATTGGCCGGGGCATGGCTCCTCCGTCACCTAATCTATAACTACATTGCTCTGAAAGTCGTGGTCAGCGTATAATCTGAAATTGCGCACATATACCTGATCATCAGTTCCGTTACATGCATAATAGAGCTGAATAAGGTCGCCTGGCACGAGACCGCCAAGGGTCTCCGTATAAGTCTGATACACAGTTGTCAAGTTGCGCAGCGTTCCATAGGGTATGGAATTCTTATATATCCTTGCCGCCATCGTGGTGGGAGGTCCGGCAAAGAGTGTATACTTACCGTCAAAATCAATCTTCAAACTCCCTCCGCGGCCAACCCTAAACTCTTTTACCTTTGTCCATGTTCCGTTTACATCCCCTAATTTTGAACGCTCGGTATCGGCGCTAAGGATAAGGTCCGCTACGGCGCCGGCAGTAGTATATGAGCCGGGAGAGCCGGGAAGGGCGCTGTTAAGGCCGTCATGGTTATGATCCACGGCGGCCGTATAGTTGAGCCCCATCCACTCCTGCAGGTGCGCAAGGTCGTCCCTTATCTCTGTTAATAGAGTGGTGTCAAGAGGGCTGTCCGCGTCAATAGCCGAGTCCGGGATATCCGTCCAGTTCTTAGTTGGTGCTGCCATTTGTGGCCTCCTTACCAAATTATGTATCCGTCTTCTGTGCCGCCATTAACCTTGTTGGAGCTGTCTCCTATATAGGCGCGCTCTCTCTCTGATTTATTAGCCGTGGAATAATCAGGCTGGCCCACGGGAGCTACAAAGCCGTAGCGGCGGTAGAGCTGCGTCTTTACGGCCTCAACCCTTACCCTGTGTCTGCTCATATCCGGCCTTACCCTGGTAATCATCACACGTTCATTGTTCCACGTAGAGGTTCCATGCTCAGAGGCCTCATCAGTAGTAATATCCTTAAGATCTGTGGGCCTGATAAAATTTGAGTCATAGACAATGTTATTGATGTCCATCTCAAAGCTTATGGTAGATACAGGGTCGCGGTAACGGTTCAATATCTTCTGCGCCAACTGCGTAGCCATGCTAAGTCCATTAAGAGTGCTTATCGTTATCGTATCGCTGGAGACTTGCGTTGGAAGAGCGGCGTAATCAACCACAAGCTTTATCCACTTGGACCCGTCAGAAGAATAAAGTGTGTACTTGCCCGCAGAGGTGACGCTCACCGGCCCACCTGCCGCCTCTCCTGGAGGCGCCCATGTAAAGGTGTGCTTACCGTTAGCAACCGGGGTAAAGGCAAGAACCCCTGCGCCGGGCCCGTTGCTCTTGGAGAGATGATATACGGTTGCGCCTGTTATATTCGCCGGTTGAGAGTGAGTTAAAGACCTTATCCATTTACTCTTTATCGTCTTTGTGGATATTTCGTTCCACTGGCTCGTATCCTGTGAGGCCGCATCCACGGCAATGACAGCGCTCTCAAAATTATCTGTGCTGCCGCCAGAGCCCTTGTAATCAAAATAAACCACGACGCGGTTGAAAAACTTATCCTTATAGCCGGATTTCTGCGTAATGGTGTCCTCTATTACATGGGTGCCTTCCGACCACTTCTCAACAGTTGTACCGGGAGGCGGCGGGGCAAAGACCTTCATGTTTACACTGAGTCCGTCATGCACTATGAATGAATTGGTCTCTATCTGAAGCTCGTTTAATATCTTGTTGACTTCAACCGGCTCTGTAAGTACGCGGCTGAAGGACCAACCATTAAGCCATAGAGAAGACTCCGTATCAAAGCTGGCCATATTGATGGCAGACAAATCCATGCCCAGTTTCTCTGATAGGAGGTCCTTCATTATTTCCCCCGGATGCCAGTTAGTGTAATCAAGCACCTGCGTGCCGTTTGAGTTGCTAACGGGCAGGTCTGTGCTTGCCACATCGGCAAGGGTATCTGCTATGGTAAGGGTGAGCTCATCGCCCTTTCGGCTCCAGTCGGATATACGGCCGGAGAAAGTAGAGACATAATCTCCATAAGTAAAGCCGGGGGCCATAAAACCGTCTTTCCTTATCACTTCAGTATTTTTCAGAAACTCATCTCTGATAATTGGCTTGAAGTTATCCCGACCGGATATTACGGCCTTTAGCTCGCCCCTTGTGGCAAAACCCTTTGACGGGTCTATCCTGTTCTGAAGGGACGATACGGATTTCACAACCCCGTCGATAAAGTGCAGGGTATCAGAGCCCACGGCGAATATATCGGCGTCGGCACGGTACGTACCATCGGCGCGGTAATGGATAAGAGGCGGCCTGTTGCCGTGGATGCCCAGATAACGTGTTCCTCCTTTCAGTCTTAGCTCAAGGATAACGTTAGGAATGTTCTCGCTCTTTCCAAGTTCATCAAGAAATCTTTGTCTTACCATCATAGCCCTCTTGGCTCTTCTCAGGCCTTGTTAACAGTGCAACCCCACTGGGTCCCGGTAAAAACACAGTCCAGAGTAGAGCCTATAGCGGCTACATAGTCCACGCCGCCATTGCCCTTAAGGTTGGTTCCTGTAAAATCAACGGTGGTGTTAGAGTCGCCTATTCTTACAAATATCCGTTGGCCAATGTAACCGTTGTCAAACATGGTGATAGTGGTGGGCGCAGAATTATTCGTAAAAAAATACTCGCCCCCTAAAACAGATGGCGTCGTGTCACCAACCGCGATAGGCCTGAACAAGTTCTTCTCCACATTATTCCTGACACGCAAATCTGTAATAGTGTGCGTCGGGGGATTTGAAAATTCGATATGCACTGACTCCGTTAATACCTGTGATAGATCATTGCCGCTTATATCCACATTGCTGAGCGACATTCTCTTGGCATTAAGAAATACGCCGTAGTGTACTCGTCCACCTTCATCAAAGACAGTGTTGTTAAGGATTCTAATGCGCTTCCACGTAGCACCGTTATCTACAGCATCCCTGACGACTATCCCACCCGTGCCGCTGGCATTGGAAAAATTAGGGTTGTATATCAAGTTATCCGTTATGAGCACATTCTTTCTCATAGGTCCAAGGTCGCCTGTTACAACGATACCGTGCGTGGCCGCATACTGGATTACATTACCGATTACAACACAATGACTTGTCGCGTCTATGCCGAAGCCGCCTGCATAGGTCACAGAGTTATTGCTTATGACAATAGAGTGATAAAAAGGCCCTGTCGCGCCTGGTTCGCCTCCCGTAGCGATACCATCATCTGCGGCATTTCTGTTGTCATAGCAGACGTTGCTATCTACGACAACGTAAAGACTAGCCTGACCTATCACAATCATCATGCCGCTCTCAACCTGGCCTGTGAGGATGGTGCTGGGGGGTATGGATCTGTTGATAACATTATTCGTGACTACTACCCTGCGGCTTGAGTGAGCACCCCTGGTTGTCCCGAAGGTAACGGCTATACCGTGATTACCGCTGGAAAAGATGTTATTCCCGGATACTATTCCCGTATCACCGTAAGCCACCTGTATGCCGCGCCACCCGATATTTGAGAGACTATTGCCGGTAATCTTGAAGTTAGTATGAGGCAGCGTGGTTGCTGAGAGCAGGATGCCGTTAAAGGGAGTATTCTTTATTAAAGTATCTCTTACCGTAAGATGGTCAGTATTAATTCCTGATATGCCGCTGTAGGTAGAGGTGGTATTATTGTCAGCGTTCCCATCGAACTGCAGGTTCCGAACAGTTATGTGGCTGGAACCGGCGGCGATAAGAAACATGGCTCCATAGCCACCTGGCCTCAGGTCTCCCGTGTTATCCTGAACCTTTATGATTGAGGACTCTCCTTCGCCGCGTACGCTCAAATTATTCTTATTGATGTTTATGACCCCGGTGATGATGTATGCGCCGGAAGGGAAGTATACCGTTCTTATCCCTCCGGTGGCCGCTACTGCGTCAAAGGCCGCCTGTATGGCAGAGGTGTCATCTGTTACTCCATCTCCCTTGGCGCCGAAATCCGGGTGCGTCACATCAAACCATTTATGGGCGCCGTTAATACCGTGTTCAGAGAGCATAAGCCTGTTAAGGGTATCCGCCTTGGCGGGATGCCCGGCTCCAACCATCTCGTCCATATACTGAATTCTGAGATCAGCCATTGTTTATTCCTTTCTCCCCTTGAGTTTTATGTTTATATCCCTGAAGAGGCCGCCATTTTTAAGCGGGTTACTGAAGCTCTTATCAGGGAACATGAGAAAAATATCGTCGGGGTTGTTGCCGCGCTCCCAGGCCACAAAAAAACTTTTGAGCCCAGACCTCTCCCACCAGGCCCTCACCTTCTCATAGAGAGTGCTATCAGCCTCGCGAAAGGCAAGTGATAGAGAACGCTCCGTGTATTTTGTATGCACACCCATGACCTGGCCGGAGTTGCTTATATTGAGGTTGGCCTGGACTCGTTCGCCGTATGGATCAAAGGAGGATGTGGCGTAATCGAGTTCTGTCTTATCGCCCCAGATGCAGATATTCATGTGAGGAGCGTTGCTGTTACCGGTCATCTTCAGGCGCCAGTGCCTTTTGCTTATTGATCCTGGAGTAACGTAATCTGAGAGCTCACCTGCCTGGACGGATGGAGCGGCCCTAAAAACGGACTCGTCAATATAAGCTGTGGCAACGGCTCCCGTTGAAATATAACACCTTAAATTTAGGCCCTTAAGCCCCCCCCGTAAGGGACGCGTCACTGTCATGAACTGCCACGACCCGTTGCCGGGGTGTGGGTTGCTCTCGGTGAACTGCGGGCCTGTTCCATCGTCATCGTATATCCTCAGTGTTACCCGTCCCGGAGTTGCCGTATTTACAAAACAAGCAAAGGACACCGTCTTAGATGATAAGTACGCAAGGTCCATGGGGTTCCCAGTATCGCCAGCCTCTACCCACCCGTCCTCATCAAGTGCGTTACTGAGCCTTGCACTGTAAAGCCCCTTAAAGACCGTCAGGGTCTCTCTGGCAATGGCCACAGAAGGGCCTCCTCCAAGGGTCCAGCCAGTTGGCGGCGCCAGAGCGCCATTGTCCCAGACCTCAAAATCCGGATTTGCAAGAAGACGCGCCTCGACTACAATGGCACGGTTCGTAAGTGGCCGTATGCTCAGAAGAGCCTGAATGTCTCCTATAAAGTCATCATCAGAACCCTCTAATGTCAGCGACCCTCCAGAGCCGTAAAAGTCATGGCCCATAACGGCAAGGTAATCAGCGCTCTTTTCAAGGCCTCCGCTTGCCGCATCGAAAAAGGCCGTGCCATCCGTGCCAATAACCTGCAGGCTTACCCTCAGAACCGTAGCACCTTCTGATACCGTATGAGAGAGACGCAGGAACTCCCAGGCTCCTCCCCCGCTATGGTAGGGTGAATAAGACCACTTAATCCCATCAAAGATGGCAAGCCTTGCCTGAGACGTGCTTACAGATGACACCCATGCTCCGATGGAAAAGACTTTGCCCAAAAAGTCCCTGAAAGAAAGGATGTTCTGCTCAAGTGAGCAGTCGGCACCTGCTCTTGTGAGGCTCGCCGAATAGAGACCTGCTTTCGTGGTATTGGATTCCCGCGCCACTGTTGCCCCTGCACCAGAGAGAGACCAGTAAGCTATGACGCCACTACTCCATGTCTCAAAACCATTATTCAGGAGCACGTTGCCGCTCCATGTAAGATACTGAGGATCGCTCGTATCAGCGGCCTCCCACCTGTTGACCTCAAGCATATTGTAGAGATTCGTAATATCAGTGCCAACAAGGGTGCTGGTAGCTGTGAGCGTTGAACCCTCGTCACCGAGCATGGTATCGTAAAAAAATTTGATCTTTTCCCAGGTTGCCATTATCACCCCGCTACTTTTATATTCAATACAACATCTCTATCGGAGAGGCCCTCAAGGGCCGGAGCTATGTTGTCCTCCACGATCTTATCCCAATTATCATCACTCAACGGGTTATAGACATTGACTGTAAGTGTCTGCGAAACATTACCTTGACCTTCCTGAATGGGAAAAGCCTGCGGTGAGCCTCCGGTATAAGGCGTGGTAATAGCCTCGCCACCGGCGGTGACGGCCATCCCGCCTCCAAAAGGCGTGCTCCTTATCTGTGCCACACGGGCAAGCCCCGCGGCTATGGCAGAGGCGGCTGCGGCAACAGCAAGCCCGGGGCCCACTACGGGAATACCGGCAAGAGACTTATAGGCCGCCTGAGCAGATGAATAGGTATCGATAACTGTCTGTGATATGGCAGCGGCCTTCATAATCTCAAACATGGAACGATTGGATGAGCCTGTTGCCACAAGGAGATTCTCCATGAAGTTGGCCGCAGCGCCAAAGGCCTCGCCTGCGAACTGTATCTTAAAATCCCGTGCCTTCTTCGCTGACTGTATAGATAAGTCCGCATAAGAGGCCTCTATCTGCGACTGAGTCTCATGGGCGTCTATCATCGTTGTTATGACACGCGAATTATATTCCTGCAGGGCAGAGAGCCTGGTATCGTAATCAGAAAAAGAACGTGCAACCTCGGAATCGACGGAACCTGGATCCGGATCATTAAAGGGACTTGATGCATCAAGTCTTGCAAGCTCCGCTTCGGCAGCGTGCCTCTCTCTAAGAAGTCCTACCCTCTCTGCCTCAAGCCCGGCAACTCTCTCAAGCCCTGTAGCGTAAATATCAAGGGCAGCGGCATCGTCATCGGAAATAAGCCCCTCAAAATTCTTCTTGATAGTAGAGCTGGAATCAACGACAGACTCGAGTAACCTCCCCACAACAGACTCAAGCTCCGCCTGACCGCTTATAACAACCTCAAAATGTTTTTCATTCTCCATTTTTACGTCCCTTCAGATATTCAAAGGTTTCCATCTTGTAAATCTCATATGCTTCCACAAGCCAGTGAGGCTGATCCGCCCAACCTCCGTCAAAGAATAACTGGGCCGAACTCTCCAGGAGATAAACTACTCGTATGAGTTCAAAAGTCTCAACGGTAATGGCGGTAAGAGGACACTCGTAAAAGCGAATTTCACCGAGACTGAAGACTTTTCCGGCGTGCTTTGAGGTTATCTCCCTGGCCACCTCTTCAGTAAAACTCGTTACTATTCTCGCCTGCTCTGACAGTCCCCTGGCATTGCAGCAGTTGCGGCCCTCTCTCGCAACACGGTCACATATCTCGCAGTCAAAGGGGCTCCCGTCGGATGATACAAGAAAGCTCCAACGGAAACCCGCTCTCAGTTTTTTCTTTGACCCTGCGAGAGTTTCCCAATATTCTCCATCGCACGGATTATCTCTGTCACAAGCTCAGTATCTGCCGACTCATAGAATTCATCGGCTCCCGCGACCTCACGTTCACCTATGTAATATCCCGAAACTTCAGCGACACTCTCCACAAACTGCCTCTTCTGCACTGATTGCGAGAGCTGAACCGTCTTTACTGCATCACTGCCCGCACCGGCGCTGGCGGCAATAAGTCGCGAGTACTCCTGAACTCTGGAGTATGGGACAAATTTAAGACGTACTACGCATGGGTCATCCGAGTTCCTGTTGCCGCCGTACTCGGGCACATAGTCTACTAAGGTGTCTCTGTCAAAACTTACTATAGCCATCACGCCTCCACTCACTCTGCTCCTGATTAACACTGCCCCTTATAGGGACGCCGATGTATTCTTAAGTATTATACCCGCCATGTACTGCGTTACCGCCAGGTCGTAGACACCCTCGTACTTAAGAGTGACCATAGGGTCTTTATCCAGAGAATATTCAGGCGCGCCGCCTCTTCTCTCCATTACTGGCAGGTCCATATAGAGCCCGTGATTATCCCCCGTACCTGCCTGTGTGCCCGTATCCCAGCGCAGGGCAAAGTTAGTGGAACCGGCCGAGGCCATCCAGTTATTAAACTCCGTTACTGAAGAGAAACCGCTTGCCGGGTCTTCCCAATCAATAGTCATCTCAAGACTTACCTTAAAAGCGCCCATACGCGTCTTGTCGGGATAATCAAGACCTGAGAGCCTCAATACATCACTCATCCCATTCTCAAACTTCACGCTTATCTTGTCGGGCTTTATCTGGGTAGCGGATGTAAAATCAAGGTCCGTAAAATCAGGCGCTGTCCCGATACGCGTCACCGGCCCCGTATAGACCATGAGGTTGTTGTAATCGCAGCGGAGGTTCTCAGGGGCAAATACAGCGCCGCCTGTGCTTGCCGTCACCACATCCCTGAACTGACCGAAGATATCAGCCGTGAGTTTCAGGTTCTGTCCCGCCTCCTGGCTAAAACCAAGAGAGCTTACACGGCCGCCTACGAAGGGCCAGTTTTTCATTACCGCTCCCTCGTTTATATTCATATTGAGCGTAAGCGCCTTCTGCCCCAGAGCCGAGGCTGAAAAGGGGTCTGCAACTGCGCTGAACGAATGAGAGTACTGGCCTGTAGTCCCATTCTCAAGGCTTAGGGCGTGACCAAAAAAGTGCTTTATTATTGTCCCCATCATTCCGGGTACGCCTCCGGACTCAGTAAAAAAGGGTACCTCTAATGAGGAGCTCCACTTTCTGTCCATACGCCTAAATGGTGCGCCCCCTTTGATGGAGTCTTCACCCCTGAACTCTTCCCTTCTAATATCGTTAAATTCCATTTTTGGAATTCCAGGTGAAAGCAGCGGTATGAACCCAACGGTGCCGGACTCCCCGGTGCCGCGCACCGCCTCTTCACCCAGTGCCAGATATAACTTATTCTCCGCCATGGTCTCTATCTCCCTTTATTTTTTTTGATATGCTCAGATACACTCAGTCACAGGATTCCATAATGACGGCCAGGAGATTTCACTACCTGTACCTAATGCTCAGGCTGTAGTTCAGCCGTGAGACATGGCCGGCCTTCTCAACTCTCACAGCTCTTGTAGCAACCCTGCTTACAGGCGAAGCGCCCGATATCAGCCCTGTGTTAATGGCATCCACCGTAAGGGCCTCCCTTATCCTATGCGCCCACCTTTGCTCATCATCAGTCATTGCCCGCATATCTTTGTTCCTCAAAACGACCTTTACCGAGAAATCAACATCACTGTATCCTGGTCTCTCTCCATGAGTATACTCAAAGGTCTCTCCCTCGTAGGAAATGACGCCGTATGGAAAGATGCTTGACGGAACGTTTTTCTCCTTCTCATAGTTCTCTCTTGGCAGGTGCAGTCCCTCTGCCTCAAGTATAGAGTTAAGATTTTTCGTTATGGCTCTAAGTGTCTCGGTATTATTCACTGTGAGCCTCCTTATGATAATGACAAACGATGAACCTATACTGCGAAGTTTCAGCTCGTAAAAGGAATATCATCTTCTCACCGTCCTTCTGACGCGGGTACGAGTATCGGCCTCCGAGCCCGTTATGTAACCGTCACCTGAAGCGTCGTACTTGAACTGCAGGTTCTCAAAAGTTTTTTCAGCCCGGCTCTCATAATCTTTCCAGATATCCCACCAAAAAGTCTCCCGCTCCGTGACTAGCCCCTTGCAGACCTCGGCGACAGAAAAATATATATGCACCTCTCGCAGATCCACGGAGTCGAGAATGAGCTCCGGCCTCTTGCCCATACGGATTATCTTCTCTTCTATCTTCTCAAAGGCCCTCTGAATCTCATGGCCAAAGGAGCGCCGCAAAAAATATTTTTCGCCACTCACTACTGCTGCTGAAAATGCCGTAGTGGTAACCGTGCCTGTTGCTGAGCTAAAAGAGGTTATCTCCCGTGTCTCTCCCTTATCAAGAGAGGTGGCAAGGCCACCGGTAAAATACTCGTCAACGTAACGGGCTAGTTCAGCATCTAATATCGTGGAGGCAGAGCCTCCACTGGCCGTTCCGCTGACTCGCCAGCCATTATCCTTCAACTGGGGGAGTTCGTTTATTATGTCCTCATCTGTAATCACCTTGATGAGTTTGCTCATGACCACATCATAAAAGAGCGTCGCGTAGAATGTCTCGGCTCCTAATTGATATGTTATGTCCGCCTTGTAACTGGATCCCGTCTGAGAATTCTCTACGACGCTAAGGCCGTAGGAGAGAAGGCCGTCGGCGGATATGGTCATGGGAGCGGCGTCTACGAGTTTCTCGCTTGACCCCGGCCGGTAGATGGTGATGACCGCTGTTGAGGGCTCGGCCCTGCGGTTATTCTCAAAGACATATGTACGAAAGGTCTCGGCGGTGTTTACCCTGAACTGTTGTTTCATATTGTCACCCTGGAGTTGTTGTTATTTTCGTGACTGTATTCCTGCTGTCGCCTGTCTGCACCGTAGGGGGCGGACCTCCGCCGAATCTCGTAACATCAATCCTGGCGGACCTTGCCAGGGTGGCGGGAGAAAAAGGTCCAAGAACCACAGGCAAACCGCTCATGGATGATATCCCTGAAAAAGTGCCGCCGCAGGATATATTCTCGTGAATCTCACCGCTTAAGAGCAGGTCTGATATGGACGAACCACTTAGTCCATAGCCCATGGCAACTCCGCCGGAAAAAGCCGAGAGAGCGTTCACCTGCCCGTAAATATTATTCACGGGCAGGCCCGTTATACTGGCCGTTAAGAAGGAGGAGCCGTTGACAACCCCAATGACGCCCCTTGAGACTAATAGCGACGCGCCATGAGAAGCTACTGAGGCAATTGTCCCCTGCGTGCCGACCTCTATATTAAAGGACCCGCCCATGGTGCCAACCGCCGACGCCGTGCCGAGAAGCGCATAATTGCAAAGAGCGTTTCCGCTTATTGCGGATACTACTGAGATGCTGCCTGATATGAAAACAACGCTGACACCTGCGATTGTCAACGTCCCTGATAAAGTCGAGACCCCTGATACCGCACCTGTTAATGCCTGTTGGAAGCTTATTCCACCAGATTCCGAAGATAACCCCACAGAGGTTCCTGCCAGTCCTATATTAAGGACCGCAGTTCCTGTTAGGGAAGACGTGCCTACAACGTTACTACTTACTAATATATAATTTACTCCCGCCGTCCATGTCAGGCTGTTATCTGTGATTGTGGCGTCCGCAACTGAACTTC
>JBHHUW010000026.1:0-19020 GCA_046753945.1 Thermodesulfobacteriota bacterium | reverse complement strand
CGGTAGAGATGAAGAATTTTACGCCGAGAGAGATAGTCTCGGAGCTTGATAAATATATAATCGGTCAGTCAGAGGCCAAGAGGGCCGTTGCCATAGCGCTGCGTAACAGGTGGCGCCGTCAGCAGGTCAGGGAAGACCTTCGTGACGAGATTGCCCCTAAAAACATCATCATGATAGGCCCCACAGGTGTGGGTAAGACTGAGATATCCAGGCGGCTGGCAAAACTTGCCGAGGCCCCTTTTGTAAAGGTAGAGGCCAGTAAATTTACAGAGGTGGGTTATGTGGGCCGCGACGTGGAGAGCATCATACGGGACCTTACCGAGTTGTCGGTGAAGATGGTAAAGGACGAGGAGAAGATAAAGGTCCAGACCAAGGCCGAGGAGTTCGCCGAGGAGAGGCTTCTTGATTGTCTCCTGCCCCCTGCCACGGCCAGTCCCTATGAGGAAGTGGATGAGCAGAGGCGTGAGGGCGAGAGGGACCTGCAGAAGAAGACGAGGGATAAGCTCAGAAAACTTCTCCGCGAAGGCAAGCTCGCCGATAGAGAGGTGGAAATAGAGACCTCTGAGCAGAAGACCCCGGTCATTGAGATTCTCTCGGCCTCTGGAGCCGATGATATGGATATGAACCTCAAGGATATGTTCTCTAATATTTTTCCGAGAAAGTCCAAGCAGAGAAAGCTCAAGGTCCCTGAGGCCCTTGTTCTGCTTACGCAGGAAGAGGCGGCAAGGCTTATTGATATGGATGCTGTTATGAAAAAGGCCGTGCACAGGGTGGAGCAGTCGGGCATCGTCTTCATAGATGAGATAGACAAGATAGCGGGGCGCCAATCAGGCCAGGGGCCAGATGTCTCGCGCGAGGGAGTGCAGAGAGACCTGCTGCCCATCGTGGAAGGCTCTACAGTGAACACCAAGTACGGCATGGTAAAGACGGACCATATACTCTTTGTGGCCTCAGGGGCCTTTCATGTGGCAAAACCCTCTGACCTTATCCCTGAGTTTCAGGGCAGGTTTCCCATAAGGGTGGAGCTTGAGACCCTTGGCGAGAAGGAGTTCGTGCGGATATTGAAAGAGCCCAGGAACGCTCTCCTAAAGCAGTACAGGGAGCTCCTTGAGACAGAGAACATAAAGATAGAGTACAGCGATGACGCCGTCATTGAGATGGCCCGCATAGCCGCCCTTGTGAACGAGAGGATGGAGAACATCGGCGCGCGGCGCCTCCATACTGTCATGGAGAGGGTCTTTGACGAGATTTCCTTCAAGGCCCCGGACATGAACGAAGAGACGGTGGTAATAGACAGGGAGTATGTAAGCAGCAGGCTCTCCGAGATCCTTGAGGACGAGGACCTCTCAAGGTACATACTTTAAGGGCCGTTGTTTTTGCAGGGGACTGAGAGCATATAAAAAAGATGAAGGCAGAGATAACTAAGATGGCGGTCCTGGTCAGGGCCGCGATTGCCGCAGAGGGCTGATGGGCAATTAGCGATGAAAGCACAGATAACTAAGATAAAAAATCTTTTCGAGGCCCTTCCATATATAAGGAAGTTCAGCGAGAAGACCATAGTCATAAAGTACGGCGGGGCAGCCATGGCCGATGAGGCCCTGAAGAAGAGTTTCGCACGGGACGTGGTGCTCATGAAGTCCGTGGGGCTGAACCCCGTAATCGTTCACGGCGGCGGCCCTCAGATAGGCGGCCTGCTCGGTAAGCTCGGCATGGAGTCCCGTTTTGTCAACGGCATACGTGTTACTGATGACGAGACCATGGATGTAGTGGAGATGGTCCTTGTAGGTAAGGTTAATAAGGAGATAGTGGGCCTTATTAACCATTACGGCGGCAAGGCCGTAGGTATAGGGGGAAAGGACGGCGGCCTTGTGAGGGCAAAGAGGCTTAAGATAAAGGGTGTGAAGATGGGGCGCGTCGGTGAGGTGGAGTCAATAAATCCTGCTCTTATACGCACCCTTGAGGATAACAGCTTCATACCCGTCATAGCCCCGGTTGGATGCGGCGAAGAAGGTAAGAGTTATAATATTAATGCCGATACGGTTGCCGGCAGTATTGCCGCGGCCCTTGAGGCGGAAAAGCTCATTCTCCTTACAGATGTAAAGGGGGTTCTCTCCAAGAGCGGAAAGCTGCATTCCACGCTCACTATGGCGCAGGCGCGAAGGCTTATATCTTCAGGTGTGGCAACAGGCGGTATGATACCGAAGATAGAGTGCTGCGCTGCTGCCGTGGCAGAAGGAGTAAAGAGGGCCCACATTATAGACGGAAGGGTGGAGCACGCCGTGCTGCTTGAGGTCTTTACCGACGCAGGTATAGGCACTGTGATGGGATACAAAAAAGAGATAGACGAGATAGTTTCGCACTGATGACTTGGCCAGGGGCTCTGAGAAGCTAAAATCTTATCAGGTTCTTGGCGTAGTGAGTTGATACATTGACGAATAAAGAGATAATAGACCTTACCGAGGCCCATGTCCTCAATACTTACAGGCGTTTTCCCGTTGCCATGGTGCGCGGCCAGGGCACAAGGGTATGGGATGCCTCCGATAAGGAGTACCTTGATTTCACTTCAGGTATAGCTGTCTGCAACCTCGGGCACTGTCACATGGCAGTGGTGAAGGCCATACAAGAGCAGGCCGATAAACTCATACACATCTCCAACCTCTACCATATAGAGCCCCAGGCCCGGTTGGCAAAGCTGCTTACAGAGTCTTCATTTGCCGAAAAAGTCTTTTTCTGCAACTCCGGGGCAGAGGCCAACGAGGCGGCCATAAAGCTGGCGAGAAAGTTTTTTTCCGATAAGGGCCAGCGCCGCTTCAAGGTCCTTTCCATGGAGAAGTCCTTTCACGGCAGGTCATTCGCCACCCTTGCGGCCACGGGTCAGGAGAAGGTAAGGAAGGGTTTTGAGCCCTTTCTTGAAAAGTTTACATATATCCCCTTTAACGACCTTGAGGCCGTGAAAGGGGCCATTGACTCTGAGACGGCCGCAGTCATGGTGGAGCCCATACAGGGCGAGGGTGGTGTGAATTTGCCCGACCCTGGGTATTTAAAGGGCCTTAAGGATATATGCGAGCAGGCTGGCGTCCTTCTTATCTTTGACGAGGTGCAGGTGGGCGTGGGCAGGACAGGCAAACTCTTCGCCTATGAGCACTACGGGACGACACCCCATATAATGACCCTTGCCAAGGCCCTTGGCGGGGGCATGGCTATAGGGGCCATGCTGGTTGACGATGAAGTGGCGGGGGCCTTTGGCCCGGGAAGCCACGCCTCTACCTTTGGCGGAAATCCACTTGCCACGGCTGCCGCTCATGCCACGCTAAGGACTATTCTCGATGAGGGGCTTCTTGGAAACTGCGTGACCATGGGAGAGTATATCCTCAGTAAGCTGCGCTCCTTGAAAGAGAAGTATTCTTTTATCAGGAACGTGCGCGGTAAGGGGCTCATAATCGGCATGGAGGTAGAGGCACCTGTAGGGGAAATAGTTGGCGCTTGCCTTGATAAGGGACTTCTTGTCATTGCGGCGGGAGATAATGTCCTGCGTTTTCTACCCCCTCTTACGGTGAGTGCCAAAGAAGTAGATGAAATGGTAAAGATACTCGACGACGTCCTTACTTTCTTTTAGAAAAAAGAAAGTAAGACAAAGAAAACCAAAGGGGGAATGTGCGTTTTACCTCAGAAGGCTCATCATGCTCCCGTGTTGCTCTGGAAAAAAGAAACCAAGACAAAGAAAATCAAAGGGGGGATGAGCGTTTTACCGATGAAGGCTCATCATACTCCCGTGTTGCTCTGGAAAAGAGAAACCAACCGGGGATTATGTTGTTTTCGTTTTAGGCCCGCCACACGTCGCACGCGACTTTTTTAAAAAAAATCTCATGAGGCTTAAATGCATTTATTGAGGCTGTTTGATTTAGATAAAGAAACTATAGATGAGCTGCTTCTTGGCGCCGCAAGCCTTAAGGACAGGCACAGGAGGGGCATACCTTTTCATCCTCTCTTTGGCCGGGTACTGGGGCTTATCTTTGAAAAATCCTCTACGCGCACGCGCGTCTCTTTTGAGACGGCAATGTGTCATCTTGGCGGCTCAGCCATATTCCTCAGCACCGGCGACTCGCAGATAGGACGCGGCGAACCCATTAAGGACACGGCCCGCGTCATGTCGGGCTATGTGGACGCCGTGGTGATACGTACCTTTGGCCATGATAAGATAGAAGAATACGCACGTTATTCTACTGTGCCAGTTATAAACGGTCTTACCGATGCCCATCACCCATGTCAGGTCCTTGCCGATATCCTTACGGTTGTGGAAAAAAAGGGGCGCTATGAGGGTATAAAGGCCTGCTGGATAGGTGATGGCAATAATATGGCCCACTCCTGGATAGAGGCAGCCGCGAGGCTTGGTTTCGAGCTGAGGCTCGCATGTCCACCGGGCCACCTTCCTGACAAAGGGCTCCTTGCCGAGGTAGGCGCAGGGGAGAATATCACCATTGTGGATTCCGTGGAGGAAGCGGCCCAGGGGGTCGATGTCCTCAGCACCGATGTCTGGGCCTCCATGGGGCAGGAAGATGAGCAGAAGAAGAGGGAGGCCGTTTTTAAAGGGTATCAGATAAATGATAATCTATTGGCCCTGGCCAATAAGGAGGCCATTGTAATGCATTGCCTTCCGGCCCACAGGGGTGAAGAGATTACCGATGAGGTCTTGGAGGGGCCCCATTCTGTTGTCTGGCAGCAGGCGGAGAACAGGCTGCATATGCAGAAGGCCGTCCTTGAGCGGCTCATCTGCGGTGAGAGGCCATGTGGTTAGGAGGAGTTTTTTGCCACCCCCTGTAATAATTCTGACAGGGGAGTTGATCTTAAAGATAAGGTTCTTGCCATCCTCTGATGGCTTAATGAGAGCATACTCGGCAGGCTTCTGCCTTGCCGGTAACATCACATAAAAGGGGTAGAGATGGATAAAGAGGTAAAGAGAGTAGTTCTCGCCTATTCCGGCGGGCTTGATACGTCTATAATTATAAAATGGCTTAAGGAAGAGTACGGCTGCGAGGTAGTGGCCTTTGTCGCCGATGTGGGTCAGGGCGGCGAGATAAAGGGCCTTCGGGCCAAGGCCATGAAGACAGGGGCCAAGAGCATACATATAGTGGACCTTAAAGAAGAGTTCGCAAGGGATTTTGTATTTCCCATGATAAGGGCAGGGGCTGTATACGAGGGCGAATACCTCCTTGGCACGGCAATAGCGAGGCCGCTCATAGCCAAGGCGCAGATGGAGGTGGCAAGAAAAACCCGCTCTGACGCCGTCTCTCACGGCTCCACGGGCAAGGGCAACGACCAGGTACGTTTTGAGCTTACCTATTATTATATCAACCCCGAGATAAAGGTAATCGCCCCGTGGCGCGAGTGGGACTTGAAGGGCAGGAGCGACCTCATTGAGTACGCCAGGACTCACGGCATCCATGTACCTGTCACAAGAAAAAAGCCATATAGTTGTGATGGGAATTTGCTGCACCTCAGCTTTGAGGGCGGCGTCCTTGAGGACCCATATGTGGAGCCCCCGGAGGATATGTTCCGTTATACCGTGCCCCCGGAGAAGGCCCCTGATAAGGCCACTTATATAGAGATTGATTACGAGGGCGGCGACGCCGTTGCCCTTAACGGACGGAGGATGAGCCCGGCAAAGCTCCTTGCCCGTCTTAATACCATTGGCGGGGCCAATGCCGTAGGCATGGTGGATATTGTGGAGTCCCGCTACGTGGGCATGAAGTCCCGTGGCATATACGAGACCCCCGGCGGGACTATACTGCACCGCGGCAGAAGCGCCGTAGAGTCCATTACAATGAGCCGTGATGTACTGCACATGCGTAACACCCTCATCCCGCGGTACGCCGAGCTTATCTATTACGGCTACTGGTACTCTTCCGAGAGAAGAGCCCTGCAGGCCTTCTTTGACGAGGCTGCCTCTGTTGTTACGGGCAGGGCCCGGCTGAAACTCTACAAGGGTAACTGTATAATAGTGGGGAGAAAGGCCGAGAAGAGTCTCTATAACCCGGAGCTTGCCACCTTTGAGGAAGACGATATATATGACCAGCGCGACGCCGGGGGTTTTATAAGCGTCAGCTCCCTTGCCCTTAAGCTTGAGAGCCTTATGGGTAAAGGCAAAAAGGGGCCGCGATAATGACTGCTCATGAGAGGCCTTTCTTGAGTATAGCTTCCTCTTTGCCGCCTGGTATCTCATGAGGCTCGCGCGCTTTTCTCATGGTAAGAAGGTTGGTTATGCCGTTATTGATGATGACGGCGATGGACTCTTTGAGATTTCCGCCGAGGATTTTTTTGGCGCAAGTGTGGCTGAGCCGCAGCAAGGTGAGTTTTTCAAACTTGAAGATTTGCGCCTCCTTGCTCCTGTGAAACCCTCAAAGATTGTAGCCATTGGCCTTAATTACAGGGCCCATGCCGCGGAGTTTAAACAGGATATTCCCGATGAGCCCCTGTTTTTCATGAAACCCTCTACCACAGTAATTGGCCCTGATGACGAGATTGTTTACCCCGCGCATATGTCTCACAGGGTGGACTATGAGGGAGAGCTTGCCGTTGTTATCGGCAGGAGGGCAAAGGACGTAAGTCTCACCGAGGCCCCTTCGTACATACTTGGCTACACGGCCTTTAATGATGTTACGGCAAGGGACCTTCAGGGCAGGGACGGACAGTGGACAAGGGCCAAGGGTTTTGATACCTTCGCCCCCATGGGGCCCTGGATAGAGACAGAGCTTGAGGCAGGCGCAGTCACCATCGAGACTTTTCTTAACGGGGAAGTACGCCAGAAGACAAGTACGGTAGATATGATATTTAATGTCAGTGAGCTCGTAAGCTTTGTCTCAAGTGTAATGACCCTGCTGCCAGGCGATGTAATAGCCACGGGCACGCCTTCGGGGGTCGGCAAGATGAAACCAGGGGATAGGGTGGAGGTACGGGTGCAGGGCATAGGTTCGCTTAAAAATACCGTTGTGTAAGCAGGTAAGGCGGGGGTGGCGGGTGGCAAAAGTCTTACCCCCTAATCATGAATTCAGGAGAGAGCAGATGAGTGAAGATTTTATCCAGGGGCTATTTGCCGGGAGGCTCGGCGGAAGTTCCTTTGGAAAAGATACGAAGATATACAAGTTCGAGAAGATAAAGAGGGCCAGGGCCGCGGCCATGGCCGCTGACCCTGATACGGAGATACTGGACTTTGGCGTAGGCGAGCCCGATGCCATGGCCTTCCCCGTCGTTGTAGAGGCCCTGCAGAGGGAGAGCGCAAAGCCTGAGAACAGGGGTTATGCCGATAACGGCATACCGGAGTTCAAGGCCGCTGCTGCTAAGTACATGGCCCGCGTCTTTGGTGTACAGGGGCTGAACCCCGAGACTGAAATCGTGCATTCCATAGGCTCAAAGTGCGCCCTTGCCATGGTGCCTGACGCATTTATAAACGAGGGCGACGCCATGCTTATGACCACGCCGGGATACCCCGTTATGGCCACGCATACAGAGTGGCACGGCGGCGGGGTCATAGAACTGCCCTTACTTGAAGAGAATGGATTTCTCCCGGACCTGAAGGCCATAGATGCAGAAGCCTTACAGAGGGTAAAACTCCTGTACCTCAATTATCCCAATAACCCCACAGGGGCTGCTGCCACAGAGGAATTTTTCCGCGAGGTCGTGGAGTTCGCCCGTGAGTTTAATATCATCGTAGTCCATGACGCGGCCTACGCGGCCCTCTCTCATACCGGAGCGCCTCTTAGTTTTCTCTCTATTCCCGGCGCCATGGAGGTGGGCGTTGAGATACATTCACTCTCCAAGGCCTATAATATGACGGGCTGGAGGATAGCCTTTTTAGCGGGCAATAAAAAGGTCATCAGCGCCTTTGCCCATGTAAAGGACAACTTTGATTCAGGCCAGTTCATCGCCATACAGAAGGCAGGTATAAAGGCCCTTGAAAACCCTGAGATAACCGAGGAGATAAGCGCGAAGTATAAGCGCAGGCTCGCGAAGATGGTAGAGGCCCTTGGGGCCTCGGGCTTTAAGGCCTCCATGCCGGGAGGTACTTTTTATCTCTATGTAAAGGCCCCCGTAGGCGCCTCAGACGGGACGAAGTTCAATAATGCCGAGGATGCCTCGGAGTACCTTATTAAGAAGGCGCATATCTCCACCGTGCCCTGGGATAACGCAGGTTCTTATCTCCGTTTTTCCGCCACCTTCGCTGCCGTGGATATGGACGGCGAGGAGAGGGTCATAGGGGAGATGAAGTCGCGTCTTGCCGGCCTTGGCCTTGAGTTTTAAGAGGTTTTTTCCCCGGGGCGTATTGTGATGAACGGCAGAGAGCGGGTCTTTATAGGTATTGGTTCCAATAAGGGGAGCCGCCGGGATAATTACAGAAAAGCCGTTCTGAGACTTCGTGAGGCCCCTGCCATAGTGGTTGTTAGAGAGAGCCCCCTTTACGAGACCTCCCCCTGGGGGTTATTGGGGCAGAGGCCCTTTGTGAACGCCGCGGTGGAGGTACGTAGCACACTTGGACCTATGGGGTTACTATCACTCCTTAAGGGCTTTGAGAGAGACCTTGGCAGAGTACGCGGCAGGAGATGGGGACCAAGGGTTATTGACCTTGATATACTTTTTTTCGGGCGTCGCCTCATAGACCTGCCCGTGCTCACGGTGCCACACCCGCGTCTCCACGAGAGGGCCTTTGCGCTCTTACCTGTGCTGGACCTTGCTCCGGAGTTTATACATCCTCTCTTTAACGAGTCCACGAGAGGCCTTGCAGGGAGGCTTACGGGCCGCCGCCACGTAAAGAGGGTTATCTTAGAGGACCTATGAAGTTTCTTTTTTATATACTTGCCGGGTATCTCCTTTATATGATACTGAAGGGTCGTTTTGGCGCAAAAGGCCGCGGTCCCGGAAAGGCCGGGAAGACAGGGAGCCCGGAGCCGCCCGTTAGAGATGAGGAGGAGATGATTCAGGACCCTGTCTGCAAGAGCTACGTCCCCATGAGCGATGCCCTCAAGGTGAGGTCACGGAGTGGGGTGGTGTATTTTTGCGGCCCCCAGTGCAAGGAGAAATACTTTGCCGGCCGTGATGTCTAAGGGTATTGGGTCTTGATTTTCAAAGATGGAATGGCAAACACAGGGCGGCCGGTCTTGACGCGGTCGCGTGGTGTTGATATTCTGTTATAGACATAGGGCGGCCACCTTACCTTAACGTGGTATTTTATGGGGCTGTAACGGAAGTCTGTTAGCGAATCCCGCTCTGAAAAGGGAATTTATTCTAAAAGTTTCTATAAATATTCAAGGAGGACTACATTATGGACTGGGGAATGAAAAATCGTTTGTCGAGGATTATAAGGCCCGATACGGGCAGGACCGTTATGCTTGCCGTTGACCATGGATATTTTCTCGGCCCTACATCGGGCCTTGAGGAGCCCGGCAAGACCGTAGAGCCGCTTCTGCCGCATGCCGATACCTTGATGCTTACAAGGGGCGTGCTGAGGCCATGTGTCTCTCCTGAGACCGATACTCCCATAGTGCTTCGCGTATCAGGGGGCACGAGCATACTCGGCAACCTTGCCAATGAGGGCATAACTGTCTCCATGGAAGACGCCGTACGCCTCAATGTGGCCGGTGTTGCTCTATCGGTATTCGTGGGCTCGGAGCTTGAAAAGCAATCTCTTCTCGGCCTTGCAGAGCTTGTGGATATGGCCGGGGAATACGGAGTGCCAGTGCTTGCCGTAACTGCCGTTGGTAAAGAGATGGCAAGGGACGCCCGCTACCTGGGCCTTGCCTGCAGGATCTCCGCCGAGCTTGGGGCCAATGTGGTGAAGACTTATTACTGCGATGATTTTCAGAAGGTGGTAAAGAACTGCCCCGTTCCCATTGTCATAGCCGGAGGTAAGAAGGTGGCCGAGCAGGAGGCCCTTGAGATAGCCTACAAGGCCGTTAATGACGGCGCCGTAGGCGTTGATATGGGCAGAAATATCTTTCAGTCCACCCACCCCGTTGCCATGATAAAGGCCGTGCGCGAAGTGGTGCACAACAACATGGCGCCCGCGAAGGCCTTTGAGCTCTTTAATACCCTTGCAGGCGAGCAGGCCGCAGCAGGGACCTGAGGCACAGGTACTTAACCGGCGCGTGGCGCCGGAGATGGGCGGCGAATTGTGGAGAGAAAGCTTTTTTTCTGAAAAGGATAAGGCATATTGAAGGCTGCGGTCTATTATAGCAACAGCGATGTACGCGTTGAGGAGATGCCTGTTCCCGAAATCGGCACCGGCGAGATGCTCCTCAAGGTCATGGCCAGCGGCATCTGCGGCAGCGATGTCATGGAGTGGTACAGGATAAAGAAGGCCCCCCTTGTCCTCGGTCACGAGGTGGCCGGAGTGGTTGAGAGGGTAGGCGAGGGCGTGGAGCGCTTCCAAGCCGGAGACCGCGTCACCGTTGCTCATCATGTGCCATGTAATACGTGCAGGTTTTGTCTTCGCGGAGAGTTTTCTGTCTGTGATACTCTGCGAAGCACGAATTTTTTCCCCGGTGGTTTTGCTCAATTTCTCCGCGTGCCCGCCATTAACGTGGACAGGGGAACATTTACTCTGCCGCCTGATATGAGTTTCGAGGAAGCAACCTTTGCCGAGCCCCTGGGCTGCGTTGTGCGCGGTCTCAGGAAAGCAGGTTTCACGGCAGGAAAAACCCTCCTTGTCCTCGGGAGCGGCATCTCAGGGCTCCTTCATATAAAACTGGCAAGAGCCCTTGGTGCCTCTGCTGTGGCTGCTACGGATATAAATGAGACGAGGCTTAAGATGGCCGAGGCGGCTGGGGCGGATTTTGTCTTTAACGCCTCTCTTGATGTGCCGGACATGGTTACCAGGTCCCTTGGCCGGCCTGCAGACATTGTTGCCATATGCGCCGGAAGCAGCAAGGCCGTAAAGCAGGCTATAGATTCAGTTGAGAGGGCAGGCACACTCCTCTTCTTTGCCCCGGGTCAACCCGGGGAGACCTATCCCATGCCTCTCTTTGAGCTATGGCGCGATAACATCACCATCATAAATACCTATGCCTCGCCTCCTGCCGATACCCTTACGGCCCTTGACCTAATGGCGGGAAACACCGTTGATGTCTCTGATATGATTACGCACAGGCTTGGCATAAACGACGCGGCAGAGGGTTTTGACCTTGTTAGCGAGGCCGGTCAGTCCATAAAGGTCATTATTGAGCCCAATGCCTGATTCTCAGTCTGTTTTTTCTTCGTGGAATTGATGCAGGAGGCTGTTTCCAGTGAAAAAAATAGGGATGATAGTCAATGATTCCAACTCCGAGGCCATAGATTTTGGCTGCGTCCTTGCCAGCTGGGTAAAGGAAGACAAGGGGGAAGTCTTTGTGACCTCATCGCTTAGCTCTCTAATCAGCCCATCGAAGGTGGTTGGTTCCGGAGGCACGGAGGAGTTCTTCGATGCCATAGATGTGCTTATAGTCCTTGGCGGAGACGGCACCATGCTTCGCGCTGTAAAGCTTGTTGCCGGTCTGGACATACCTGTAATGGGAATTAACCTCGGCGGGCTGGGCTTTCTTACCTCTGTTACGGTAAAAGAGGCCAGGGAGATGACGCGAAAGGTACTTCGCGGCGATTTCTCTATAGAGCAGCGTATGATGCTCTCCGTGGACCTCGAAAGGGACGGCAAGCTTTTCTCATCTCACAAGGTGCTTAACGAGGCCGTGGTAAAGGGGCTCTCCGTGCGTCTCATAAGGCTGGAGACGAGTATTAATAAAGAGTATGTCACCACCTACAGGGCCGATGGTCTTATAGTAGCAACCCCCACGGGTTCTACGGCCTACTCCCTCTCGGCCTCTGGTCCCATTCTCTATCCCACAATACATTCCATAATAGTGGCGCCCATCTGCCCCTTTAACCTCATGAACCGCCCCGTGGTCATACCTGACTGGATGAGCGTTGAAATAACCGTCTGTCCCGAGCAGGATAACATTTCCCTTGTCCTTGACGGAGAGCATGACGTATCCATTGAGTGCGGCGATGTCATTACCATCAAGCGGGCCGAGACGAGCGTGTATTTAATTAAGTATGAAGGAAAAAGTTATTTTGATATACTGAGAGAGAGGCTCATGTGGGATGTTAAGTAGACAAGGGCTGAAGTCTCTATAAAGAGACTTATCTCAGATGATAAGGTGATAAAGGGCTAAAAAAAAACCCTTCTTTCGGCCCTCCTAAAAAATGCTTGTAGAACTCAGGATAAAAGATTTTGCCATTATAGAAAAGCTCGTTATTGAACTGGCAGGTGGTTTTAATGTCTTTACCGGCGAGACCGGAGCCGGCAAGAGCATAATCATGGATGCCGTCGCCCTGGTCCTTGGTGAGCGCGCCGCCGGAGACATTGTCCGTACCGGCGCATCTGAGGCCGTAGTAGAGGCACTCTTCGATGTCTCGGGTGTAAAGGGCATTGCCGGGATTCTCAGTGAGGCGGGCATAGAGACCACAGATGACCTTGTTATCAAACGCGTAGTGGCAAGGGCGGGAAGGAACAGGATTTATATCAACGGAAGTCTTGCCACCCTTGTCACGTTAACGGAAATTACGCGTCACTTAATCGATATATACGGCCAGAGTGAACACCAGAGCCTTACGCGTCCCGGCGAGCACCAGAATGTGCTTGATGCCTTTGGAGGCCTTCTGCCACTGAGGCGCGAGATGCAGAGTGTTTTCGATGATTATATCTCTTCTCTTAGAGAGCGCGATTCACTTACAAAAGGGGCAGAGGAGAGCGCCGCGCGCCGTGATTTGCTTGCCTTTCAGTCCGAAGAAATTGAAGGGGCGGCGCTTCGCACGGGCGAAGACGACGAACTTCGCCGGTTAAGAGAGAGGCTCGTAAACGCAGAAAAGATAAAGAGTGCGGCACTTAATGCCCAGCGTGTAATCTATTCCGAGAGCGGGGCCATTACGGAACGTCTTGGGGCGGTCTTAAGGGAGCTTAAGGAGGTTGCGTCTTTTGACGATGTGATAAAGGGGGCTCTCACCGGGCTCGAATCGAATCTCTATGAGCTTGAGGACGCGGCCGGGGTTTTTCGGGACCATGCCGCCGGTCTTGAGGTTGATGCCGCAAGGATTGGGGAGATTGATGAGAGGATTTTTCAGATAGAGAAACTCAAGACAAAATACGCCCCTACTCTGGAGGCCATTGCAGAGTTAAAGGAAAAGATAGATGATGAGCTCGCCGGGCTTGGCAACCTCGATGAGAGGCTTGCCGAGGCCACCGCGGCCCTTGAGGAGAAGGAGGCAAAGGCCAGAGAAGTAGCGGGAAGGCTCTCTGCGAAGAGGGTTGTTGCGGCACAAAACCTGAAATCAAGGATGGAGTCTGAACTTGCTACCCTTGGCATGAAGGGAGCGGTCTTTGAGGTTGAGTTGATGCATGACGAAGATCATGGTGAAGAGGCTAACGCGAAGTTTACGGCCAGTGGGGCAGAGAGGGTGTGTTTTTACATATCGGCCAACCCCGGCGAAGAGGTAAAGCCGCTCTCCAGGGTGGCCTCGGGCGGGGAGCTGTCGAGGATAATGCTTGCCATTAAGAAAGTCAGCGCCGCCGGCAGAGTGCCTACCCTTATATTTGATGAGATAGACACGGGTATAGGCGGGGCCATGGCCCATGTGGTGGGCGCCAAGATGAAGGCCATCGCAGAGAATAATCAGATACTCTGTATCACGCACCTGCCGCAGATAGCGGCCTTTGCCCAGAGGCATTTTGTCGTTACAAAGGGGAGCGAGAGGAGCGGCGGCGAGAGGACCGTTACCTCCGTGCGAAGATTAAATGACGATGATGATGAAAGTCTGCAGCAGATAGCATGGATGCTCGGGGGCGATAATGTTACTGATGCCACAAGAGAGCACGCAAGAGAGCTTATTTCCGCGGCTGGAGATTAGTGGAGCCTTTTAAATGAAATTATAGGAGCGAGGTTGAACGTGGTGAGTCCTGCGGTAAAATCAGTAGATATCTCTGTAAGAAAGGCCAGGGTGGGTGACGTTAAGGCCATATTTGCCCTGGTGCAGGAGTCTGCCGGTAAAGACGAGATGCTCGCGCGATCTATTCAGGAGATATATGCTGGACTTAGAGATTTTTCCATTGCATGGTGTGGTGAAAAAATAGCGGGCATAGTGGCTCTTCATATATGGGACGAGGACCTTGCCGAGATACGCTCTCTTGCCGTGGACCGGTCTTTCCGAGGTATGGGCGCCGGGTCTTCCCTTATTGAGACCTCTCTCTCTGAGGCCTCTCTACTTGGCATTAAGAGGGTCTTCGCCCTTACCTATGCCCTTGGTTTTTTTGAGAAGATGGGTTTTACGGAGGTGGATAAAACGTTGCTGCCTCAAAAAATTTGGGGCGACTGCATTGAGTGTAGAAAGTTTCCAGGTTGTGACGAGACGGCTGTTATGCTTGACCTTGACTCTACCGCAGAGACGGCCGTGGGTGAGCTATGAGAGAGGAGACACTGAAAAACCATAGCTTTGAAAAAGCCGTGGATATTTTACGCGGCTGCCTTGCCGGTGCAGGCGGCGAGTATGAGCTCTTTTTCATGGATGAGGACGGTATCAGCGCCGAGTCCAAAGGTGGAGCTGTGGACTCGCTGAAGGTTAAGAGAGGCCACGGCGTTGGTATACGGGTAATACTTGAGGGCAGGGTTGGTTTTGCTTATTCAAGCCTCCTTGAGAGTGAGGCCCTGAGGGAAACCGTGAAAAAGGCCGTCTCCCTCTCGGCCCTTACGGAGAGCGACGCCTTTATGGATATCCCCGGTGGCAGGGACCAGCCATTAGAGGCTCCCACGGGCATATATGATGACTCTTACGCGCCTGACCTTACCGAGGAGGTAATAGAACGCGCGGCCCTTGTAGAGGAGGGTGCCAGGGCCTTTTCCAAAGAGGTCGCAAGGGTAAGAAACGCCAGCTATCAGGAACGCCGCATCAGTACAAGGCTAATTAATTCAAAAGGCGTTGACGTGCAAGAGAGTGCCACCTTTTATACGGGCCACGTTACGGCCGTGGCCCAGCGGGGAGACGAGGCCCAGATGGGCTGGGATATGGGATTAGGTCATTTGAGAGAGAAGGTAGACCCCTATAAGACAGGCGCGAGCGCGGCAAACCGCGCGGTGAGAATGCTGGGGGCCAGAACTATCAAGACCGAGGTTCTTCCGGCCGTACTGGAGAATACCGTTGTCTCGGAACTCCTTGGAGCCCTATCCAGTTCTTTTCTTGGAGATAATCTCTTCAAGGGTAAATCCATGCTCCAGGACACTTGTGGTGAGAAGGTCTTTTCCGGTCTTGTAAATATTATAGACGACGGCTCCATGAGTGGCGGCTGGTCCACTTCAAGCTTTGACGGCGAGGGATTGCCCATGCAAGAGACCTCCCTTGTGGCTGATGGCGTTGTGCAGGGATATCTCTATGACTCATACTGGGCGGCAAGAATGAAGACCGTGTCTACGGGCAATGCCGTGCGCGGCGGGTACATGGGCTCCCCTGGCGTAGGTGTAACCAATCTATACATGGAGGCCGCCCCAGGTGCCGTGTCTATTGAAGACCTCTTCCATGAAGCGGGGCGCGGGCTCTTTATAACTGAGCTAATGGGTGTACATACTATAAACCCTGTTACAGGCGATTTTTCTCTTGGCGCATCGGGGATGTGGATAGAAGACGGGGCCCTGCAGTATCCTGTTCGGGGTCTGGCAATATCAGGAAACCTCTTGAGAGTATTCGGCGCTGTTGCGGCCCTTGGCTCTGATATGAGGTTTTTCGGCCCAATAGGGGCGCCAGGTATCTTGATAAACGAGTTAGAGGCGAGTGGAGCAAAATGAAAAAATTTGAAGACGATGATTTGGTGGTTGTAAAGAAGGCGCTCTCCAAGAACCCGCTTTTTGCCGGTCTGGAGGATTTTTATCTTGAAGACATGCTCTCAATAGGTGATCTGAAGTCATGGCCCGTTGGGAGTCAGGTTATCTGCGAGGGCGATTACGGCGAGGCGGTCTTCTTTATCGTATCAGGCAGGGCAAAGGTCACGCTCTACGGCGAGCAGGGCAGGGAGATCGTCCTTTCTATACTAAAAGAAGGGGATATGTTCGGGGAGATGTCCATAATGGATGAAAAACCCAGGTCCGCCAATGTTGAGACCGTAAAACTCCTGCGCTGTCTGGTAGTAAAAAAGGAGGCCTTTATTCACTATCTAAACGGCCATCACAAGGTGTACTCCACGATGTTCGCCTATCTTGCGGGAAGGATAAGGGACGCCACGAGGAAGATAGGAGGTCTTGCCCTCCTTGACGTCTGCGGCAGGATTGCCCATACGCTCATTGGCATGGCCAAGGCCACGGGGGCTGAGGATATAGTGGAGATAGAGCGGCCCACGCATGAGGAGCTTGCCGCCATGATAGGGTCTTCAAGAGAGGTGGTGAGCAGGGCGCTGAAGAAGATGAGCGGCGAGGGGTACATAAAGATAGAGAAGAAGAAGATACTCCTATTTATGCACCAGTAAGGGATCCTGCTGTTGTGACTTTTGTCACAGTCCTCGTAAGTGTTTTTAATAAATAATAAAAGACTGCATTATAACTTGACCTGGGTGGGTCAGTATGCTATGTAAGAGCGAAAAAGCAAACTGAATAAAGAGATAATACTTTTACAGGGACACGCGCTTGAAAATTTTGTCATTATTTGCAAGAAAGAATAAAGGCCACAAGGGCCCCGGCTCGCCACGGCAGAGGGCCTCCAGATCCCTTACGGTCTTTTTCATGACCAATGACAGCCAGGACCCGAGGCGAATCAAGATTAAGATGGGCGCTGCCAGGGCCTTAGGCGTAGGCGCCGTGGTCCTCAGCATTGCCATGACCTTTGTCTTTTATGACTACATTAAGCTGCGCGGTGATTCCAGGGAATTTTACAGACTGAAGAGGGAGAACGCCTCGCAGAAGATAGAGCTGCAGAGCTTTTCCTCCAGGATACGTGATATTGAGTCACAGATGGCGCGCCTTGAGATATTTGACAAGAAGCTGCGTATAATAGCCCATATTGACCCTGATACCAAGGTTGTCTCAAACGCGGGCATAAAAGGTATGGGCGGCGGGTCTTCAGCGGAGAGGGCCGATTATCTCCTCACACCGGGGGCAAAGGTTGATGAGCTTGTCAGTCAGATACGGTCTGACCTTACCGGTCTTGAGATAAATGCAGGCACAATGGAATCGAGTTTTACGGATCTCCGTGAAGGGCTTATGAAAAAATCCACTCTCCTGGCCTCAACTCCCTCCATACGGCCTGTAAAAGGCTGGATTACATCTGCCTTTGGCAAAAGGATATCACCATTTACCGGCCTCCAGCATTCCCACAGGGGCATTGATATTGCAAATCGACTGGGCACCCCCGTTGTGGCCACTGCTAACGGCAGGGTCACCAAGATAGGGCGTGACGCCAACGTAGGAAGATATATCAACATAAGCCACGGCTATGGTATAAAGACTGTGTACGGCCATCTCTCACGCACCTTTGTGAAGACCGGCCAGAGGGTCAAGAGAGGGCAGAAGATAGGCTCCCTTGGTAATACCGGACGCTCCACGGGCGCGCATCTGCACTATGCTGTCTCTGTTAACGGGGTCTTCCGTAACCCCACAAAGTATATATTGAACTGACCCCCCCCATTCTACCCTACCCTTCGGCCTTTGATGCCATGCGCCCCCCTCCTGGCAGCGCTCCATCTCCACTTGAGGCACGCCGTCTTAACCTCTTCAGATTGATTTACTCTTAACCGCGCCTTTTTACGCGTTGAGAAGGGTTATGGCTCCCATTGGTCTGGAATCATACCTTGAAGCGTGTTAGTATCTTAACACTGTAAATAAATTTTGTCTTAAAGGATAGGGAACAAAATGTTAGATGGAATGTTAAAGAAGGTTTTTGGCAGTAAGGGCGACCGTGACATAAAGCGTATGCGCCCAATTGTAGAGAAGGTCAATGCCTTTGAGGAGGCCATGAAGGCATTGCCCGATGACGGCTTCATGGCCCTTACCGATGAGTTAAAGGAGTCTCTTGCCAACGGCTCGGCCACCCTGGATGAGATTCTCCCAAGAGCCTTTGCCGCTGTAAGGGAGGCATCTTCAAGGGTGCTGAAGATGCGTCATTTTGATACTCAGCTAATCGGCGGGCTGGTGCTTCACCAGGGTAAGATCGCCGAGATGAAGACAGGTGAGGGTAAGACTCTCGCCGCCACGCTGGCCCTTTACCTCAATGCCCTTGCTGGAAAGGGAGCGCACCTTGTTACGGTAAATGATTATCTCTCAAAGAGGGATGCCGTCTGGATGGGGCCTCTGTACCACAGGCTCGGTCTCTCCGTAGGGGTTATCCAGCATGAGGTGAGTTATATATATGACCCCACCTTTATTGATGAGCAGAGCGGGCATTATCACCTGCGTCTCGTAGAGCGGCGTGAGGCCTATCATGCCGATATTACCTACGGCACCAATAACGAGTTTGGTTTCGATTACCTGCGTGACAACATGAAGTTTTCCATCGAGGAGTACGTTCAGCGTGCCCCCTACTACGCCATAGTAGATGAGGTAGACTCCATACTTATAGATGAGGCTAGAACGCCCCTTATTATATCCGGGGCCACGGAGGATTCTACTGAAAAGTACTACTCCATAGACAGGGTCATACCGGCGTTGAAAAAAGAGGAGCACTACACTGTTGACGAGAAGGGCCGTCAGGTCCTTCTCACAGACGCAGGCGTGGAAAAGGTGGAGTCCATGCTGGGGGTACAAAACCTCTATGACGTTGCCAATATTGAGACGCTTCACCACGTGAACCAGGCCCTTAAGGCACATGTTCTTTTTCAGAGGGATGTGGATTACGTCGTGAAAAACGGGTCCGTAATTATCGTTGACGAGTTCACAGGCAGGCTCATGGAGGGACGGCGCTGGAGCGAAGGCCTCCATCAGGCAGTAGAGGCCAAGGAGGGCGTCAAGATAGAGAGCGAGAACCAGACAC
>JBHHUW010000025.1:0-19073 GCA_046753945.1 Thermodesulfobacteriota bacterium | reverse complement strand
TCCGACCCCCGCGTCCCGAACGCGGTGCTCTACCAGTCTGAGCCACGCCCCGACAGTGCAACCTCAGCTCTCATTCCAATAAATTGCTTTTAATATATATCATATATAGGGTTCAAGCACAACTCCAACTTCAAGGTTCTGCGCTCTTGCAGTGAACTCATACTGCCGGCAACTCTTCATTATTTAAAGAGTTACAATGAAGAGTGATAACGATGTTGATAAAAAAAAAACGCGCCCCTCGGAGGGACGCGCCTGAATAAGTAATCAATGGGTTCTACTCTCAGCCTGCCATATCACCCTTCATAATGGTAGGTGTTATAAATATGAGAAGCTCCTTCTGCGATTCCTTGGTGGATTTACTCCTGAAGAGCTTGCCCATTAAGGGTATGTCCTTGAGATAGGGTATGCCGCTCTCCGTATTGTTGGAGTCAGAACTGATGATACCGCCTATTACCGTTGTCTCACCATCGTTTACAAGCACCTCAGTTGAGGCCTCTTTTTTTACTATACTCGGCTCACCTGAAGCCGTTGTAAAGGTTCCTATGGAGTTCTTACTGGCCTTTATCTTCATCAATACGCTGCCGTCAGGGGTTATATGAGGCGTTACCGTAAGGCTGAGGTTGGCATCGATAAATATGGTACTCGTTCCTGAGGCTGATGTAGTCTCAAAGGGTATGGACTCACCGTCCTCTATCTTGGCCTCCTTGTTATCCAGGGTAACTACACGCGGCCTGGATATTGTCCTCAGCATGCCTTCCTGCTCGCCGGCCGAGAGGCGCAGGTCAAGGACCAGAGGGTTTTGTCCGGCCTTGCCAAGAATGAAACCCAGAGCTCCGAGAGTACCTATGGACCCTGTGGCGGGAAGGTTCACGGCAAAATTATCAGCACCGTTTCTCGTCTCAAAAGAAGGATTGGTGCTGGTGGACGGGCTCTGTCCTATGGCGGGCAAACCCTCGCTATCCACGGCGCTACCAAAGAAGTTCGTGTTCACATTGCCTCCGGTCTGATAATCAACGCCCCACTGTACTCCAAGGTCACGCGAAAAGCTGCTTGATGCCTCTACGATACGCGCCTCGATAAGGACCTGCGGTATGGGGGCATCAAGGCGGGAGACAAGCTTTTTAGCAGCTACAATCCCCTTGGTGATATCTTTTATTATAAGGGTGTTGGTGCGCGTCTCGCTTGTAATGCTCCCCCTCTCAGAGAGCACATTCTTCACATGTGCCTCAAGTTCCTCGGCCTTTCCGTAATTTATGGCCACAAACTCTATGTCAAGTGGCTCAAGCTTCTCGCTGGCCTTTACAGCTGCAAGGGCAGCGTCCCTCTCCTGGCTTATCCTCGCTGCCGGGGCTACACGTATAACGTTGCCAACCTTGACCTTATCCAGACCCTTGGCCTTTAAGATTATGTCAAAGGCCTGATCCCATGGAACATCGCGGAGCCTCAGTGATATGGTGCCGGTAACATCGTCGGAGGCAATTATATTCAGATTGCTCACCTCGGCGAGAAGCCTTAAAATGTCCGTTATCCGGGCATCCATCATATCAAGGTCTATCTTCTTACCTGTATATTCAGGGCCATTAGCAAGTACTGAATTGCCTGCGGACTTAACGGCAACAGGTTTTGCAGCCGGCTCAAAAACAACGCTAAGCGTTCTGTCAATCTCCATGACGCTGTGCGAAGCCTTTGCCGAGAGGTTTACAAGAACACGGGTCACCGCGGGATTTGTAGAACCCTGGTAAGAGCTGATGGTGGCTACCGGTGTTCCAAGTTTAGTGGCGTCAAGCGTGCGGACAAGATCCTCGCCTATTAAAGTATCGGATATATCAAGGACAAGTGTCCTGCCATTATTTGACTTCTTGAGACTGTAGACCGGCTTGGTTGTAGTCTCAATGGTGAGAAACCCTTTTGCGCCTGTTTTCTTGTAATCTATCTTCTTAATATTATTACCAGCCCATATGGCAGGGGACTCTTCCATGACCTCATCAGCGGATGGTGCGGCTTCGGTCTCCACTACCACTTCTTCTTCCTGGGCTATCACTTCCTCTTCCTGGACTACCGCGTCCTCTTCCTCAGTTACCGCCTCAACCTCGGCCTCAGCCTCTTGCTCAACACTGAGGGCATCGGCTATCTCTGTATCGGTATCGGACATGACGTCTGAGACTTCTTCGTCAAAGGCCTCTACCTCTTCATCAACACTTATGACTGCTTCCTCGGCATCGCCTTCTGCCTCGGCTATGAACTCCTCCTCCACGGCATTCTCCTCGGAGAAGGTCTCATCCATGGCATCAACATCAACAACCTCTGTATCTTCCTCAGTAGCGGCGTCTTCAGCCTCGCTGACAATATCTTCATCTGCAGCTCTCAGCCCGGTAGCTGTGGCTGCAACTTCCGCGGCCGTCTCTCCAACCGCCACCTCAGCTCCCACCGTGACCTCTGCGCCTATATCACCGATAGATTCTTCCCCTTCATCAGCGGCGCCCAAGACCACATCCTCTTCTGTAAGATATTCTTCCTCAAGAGCCATGGCCTCAAGCTCATCTTCTGTAACTGAAGCGCTCTCAGTCTCTGCGTCACCCTTATTTGGACTAAAGGTTGCCGTAATGTGGTCGCCTGACTTTGTTATAACGTAAGGTGGAATGTCCTCAACGTTAAGGTCTATAACAAAACGTACTTTATCGGGATGGTTACCCACGCGTACATCTTTTATCTCCGTACCATCAACCCTCATTACCTTGAGTCCGGTACTGTTAGACACGTCCCATACATCTATGACTACCCTCGAAGGGTCTGATAACTCAAAAGTATTATATTTGCCGATGGCTCCATCGGAGACAATCTGTATGACTATATCCGAGTCTTCGGTAAATGACTGTATACCCTCTACAATAGTGGCGGGATCGAGCGTATCAACAATGGCTTCCTCAAGAGCTTCCTCTTCGACCTGATTCTCTGCAAGCACTACGCCTCCCTCTGAGGATGCAACTACAACGGCCTTGTCCTCAATATATCCTTCAGGCATACCAGCGAGCGGGTCATGTTTAAGCTCTATGATTAGACCATCTTCTCCACTCTTCACCTCGTGCTCAACACTATCCTGGAGCTCCAGTATAATCCTGCCTATCTTCTCCTTACCGCCGTAAGTAACGACGTTTATGGATTTTAAGAATCGATTATTAACCTTAACAGTATCCAGGACATCGTACAAATTGGCCTCTGGCAGGTCAATGACCAGTCTCAGAGGGTTTGTAAGAGTAAATGCCGAGTACTCTGCCGTCTTGTTTGTGGCAATGATTACGCTCTCGCCCTCTCCAACCACATCGATTGAACTGACCCTTAATTCTTCCAGCGCCTTTTGCTTATCCTCTGCAGAGAGTTCCGTAGGCTCATCGGCAGAGAGGTCCTCAGTATCAAACTTGGTAGTTGCGCACCCCGTAAAGACAAAGATGGCAAGAGCGGCGAGCAACCCCGGCAAGAACTCCCTCGCGCGTTTTTCATTAAACTTAAAGGAACGCATATGAACCTCCCTGTGCTACATGGATGTTAAGCAAAAGTCTATCGCAGACATACCCGCTCCTATCTTGCGGAAATGCCGCCTTCTTCCTTTGTCAATATTTTAAGTTCCCTATCTTTGAATGATAAGGCCCGTCCTTCATCGTCCCTTGTGTATTCGCGAACTTTCAACCCATCTGAATCTATCTTCACTACCCTGCCGCCTACGAGCCCCATGAGGTCTCCGCGTCTCACAATGTATCTCTTGCCGTCAGGAGCGTGCACCAGGGCATATGAGCTGTCGCCGCTTAAGACAACGGCCATTACGCGAAAGAGGTTAAGGCCGCAGCACTCGAGAGGTCCTCTTATCCTCTGCACCTTCTCCTTCCCCTTGCGAACCATGATGTAACTCAAGAAAGGATTGCGCTTCGGTTTCTCAAAACCTGCCTGCCGGGACTCAATAAGATTACCTTCACTGATGACGGGATCAGCAACCACAACCTTTGGCTTCGCTCTTTTAGGGACAAAAGTCTCAGAATCATCAGAGCCGCATGCCGTGATAAAAAGGGGCACGAGGATTACAAATAATATTTTCATATATCGACGGGCCATTATTTCTTCTCCGTCACTGCAAGCGCTCCGGGAATAAATCTGAAGGTCGTCGCCACAAAATCGGCCTTCAAGTCAGGCACACGGTTCTTATGCCCCCTGGATATGATGTCCATTGATGTAAGATTTACTATACGCGGAAGGTTGCCCACCTTGGCGCTGAAGTCAAAGAGGCTCTCGAAACGCCCTTCCACACTCATATTTATAGGCAGGTCCGCGTAAAAACCTTTATTAACCTCACGGGCGGGCCTGAAGAGCAGTATCTTAAGACCGCTCTTTTTCGCGGCATCACTCACCGCGTCAATAAGATCCGGTATCTCCTTTTCATTAGGCAGGCGTGCTACGGCATCGGCGAGCCTATCCTCCATCTCCTTCTTTTCTTTAAGGAATCTCGGCAGATCAGAGGCCGCGCGTCTATTCTCATCAAGCTTTACCGAGAGCCTCTGCATATCACTGCTCAGGCGGCGCACCTCTACTTTTTTAGGCCCTGTCAAGAACCAGTAAAGACCCACTGCGATAACAAAATTAACTACAACAAGAAGGGCTATCTTCTTTGGAGTGGATAACTTAATTATGGAATCTAATTTGTCCTTGAGCGCCATATCTCCCGCACCGGTAATTTATTTTTCCAGATTTATAACGAACTTGACCACATCGGAACCAGTCTCTCCTTCCACTATCCTCTGTACTACATCCAGTTCCACAGCGCCTATCTTCAAGGATTTCTGCAGCCTTCTCATATACTCGGCAACAGTCTCGTCATTGAAGGCATATCCGGTAAGAGTAACAACAGATCCCTGATCTTTAAAGGCCGTGAGCCATGCCTTTTTCGGTATGGCGTTGCTGACTATCCTGAATACTGTGGTAGGCCCCGTACGCTGGGCCTCAAGTCCGTTGATTACCCGGAGCTTCTCTTCAACCACCTGCTTCTGCTGTTTGATACGAGAAAGTTCGCCAACCTTTCTACGAAGTTGCTTGAGCTCTTCCTCTCCCCTTACGATGTCATCTCGGAGCATCCTGGCCTCGCTCCTCACAGTAAAAAAATAGGCCAGCGAGATGCTTATGACAAAAATAGTCGCCAGCGCGGCTATGGTCATCTGAAAACGTATGAACTCCTTCTTTCTCGCGGCCCTTATGGGCAGAAGATTTATACGTATCATCTGTCT
This sequence comes from Thermodesulfobacteriota bacterium, assembly GCA_046753945.1. Taxonomy (GTDB): domain Bacteria; phylum Desulfobacterota; class GWC2-55-46; order GWC2-55-46; family JADFVP01; genus JAJRZX01. The sequence continues at coordinate 13,806 of JBHHUW010000025.1, read as the reverse complement.
CCGGACCTCCTTATGCCAAGCCCCACACCTACGCCGAAGAAGAAGGATAATCTCTTTATCTCTTCACTGCTCTTACCTTTCACGGCAAGGTCCACGTTCTTAAAAGGGTCGATGGGCTCCACAGGTATAGAAGTCTTTTCCTGCATCATCTCACTTAACCCCTTAATCTGTGAGCTTCCTCCGGATACATATATCTTGTTCACCGTAAGATCATGCCCGCCGGCAAGAAAAAAATCAAGGGACCTCTTCACGTCCATTATGAGATTATTCGAGACAAAATCAATGGCAGTGTCTATATCAGAAGTACGCTCAGACTTGCCTTCACCAATTTTTATGGACTCAGCCTCCTGAAAACTAACGCCAAGCGCACGCTGAATCTCCTCGGTAAACTGATTGCCGCCCATGGGGATGGACCTAGTAAAAGTAGTTACGCCGTCCACTATTACGGTAAGGCTTGTTATGCTCGCCCCAATGTTTACCACCGCTATCATCTCTCCAGAGACTACGGGGTAATTTATCTCCATCATATTTTCAAGGGCAAAGGCGTCCACGTCAACAACTACCGGGTTAAGCCCGGCCTCTGTGAGGACACTGGTGTAATCGCTGATAACGTCCTTCTTGACGGCAACAAGCATTACATCCATCTGCCCCCTGCCCTCTGTATCCACGCCGAGTATCTGAAAATCAAGGTTCACCTCGGTAACGGGGAAGGGTATATACTGCTCGGCCTCCCACTGTATGGACTCGGCAAGCTCATCCTCTGTTGCCGCCGGAAAGGTGACCTTCTTTATAATTACATAATGCCCCGTCAGCGCCGAGACAGCCTGCTTAGTCTTTATATTATTTTCCCTTAATATATCCTTTATCGTATTAATAACAGTCATGGAGTCGATGATGGACCCATCCACAATGGCCTCGGGAGGCAGCTCTTTCATACCTACCTTCTGTATCTGCCAGCCCTGCTTACCCATGACCATCTGCACAAGCTTAATAGAGCTTGAACCTATGTCAAGGGCAACTGTCTCCTTGGAGCCGAAAATGTCTGAAATGGACAACGCCATTGATTATGACCTCACTTCTTGAAGACCTTATCCTTATCGGATATTTTGAGTCCCAGGGCCCTGATTATCTTGCGCTTTGTATCCAGTCTGCAGGGAAAGCCTTTCTCAATCCTGTTTATGGTCAATGTAGAGAGTCCCGCCTTTCTCGCAAGCTCTGTCTTGCTTAAAAGGATACGTTCTCTGTACATCTTTAATCTATTTTCGCTCATATTTCAAGCACCCAGGTCACATGGAAGGAAGGCTCGGACAGCTCTGACGGTAAAACCAGACTCTCGATATTTCTATTATATATAAGACTAATTGTCAACACTTAAATCAACTTACCCATCCTTAGTTATAATTACATATAACTTTGATAAAAAATGTAACTTTTGTCCTACTGAAGGTATCCTGTAAGAGATCTTTGATGGGAGGATGTGGGGAAGACATTTTCTGGTTCTACGACTATTATTGCCGGGCTAAGGCCCCGCCGGTTATACCGGCGGGGGACCCGTATATTTCCATTATAGGCGATAAGGTAAGCTCAGCTGAGCTCCCTCCATTCCCTTCTCTCGATGGACATGGTGCCGTAGTTCTGCCATCCCATGGGTAGGCTCATAATCGGTGTATAGGTGAAGTTGGCGCTGGTATTACCGTCTCCGCCAATATCCAACTCACCGGGCTCTACCGTATCGTTGCCCACGAGAAGGCTGCCATTCATGTTGAAGGTGGCCTGCGTACTTGCTCCACCCTCGTTCTCAGCCTCCACCTCCATCTCCTTGGTGGCTATTATAACGGCGCCGTTGCTGGCGGTGCCCACGTTCACGTTGATGGAGCTGTACTTGGCCTTGAACTCCACCTTCTCGCCCACGACTGCAAGGCCGTTGGCTGGTTTGAAGTTCATGGTTCCGGCCCCGCCCTCAAAGTCTATCTTGCCTTCGGGCTGCGAGTTGTTGGCGGCAGTGCCAACAAGTATGCTGGCCGTTATGTCCACAGATGCAGCCGGGTCCGTGGGGCCAAGGAACTCAAGGTGCCCCTGCGCGTCTATTACGTTAACTACGCTGCTCCCATAACCGGCGCCCGTGGGGTTGGAGTAGTGATTGAACTGGTAGGCATCCACGAAAGGCTTCTCACTCTCAGGATCATCAGAGCTAAAGGTATAGGTATTCGCCGTGCCGGAACAGGAACCTATTACCCCGTTCCAGTTAGGGTCCGTGCACCAGTGGACCGTATGGTTATAGTTATGCGGTCCTGTTTGCACAGCCTGAACCGTGGCCTGCACCGTATAACTCGTGCCCATGGTGGTTATGGCGTAGTTTATTGGCCACTCTGTGCAGTTGCCTCCGCAGCTCGATGTGCTTCCCACCGTTGGCGTCATCATGAAGACCTGCTGGTCGGAAAAGTTAGCCTGGTCCTGATAAAAGGCAAAGTCAAGGATAGGAGGCGAGACCGTGGCGGCGGCGTCATCGCAGGTCTGGAACTTACCGCTGCTGCAGTTCGGCGTTATCATGGACGTGGATTGGGCCTTGGCCGCACCGAGATCAAAGTTACCCTGCAGGTTTATACTATCGTGGCCGTATATCTTGCCAGTTAACTTGCCGGGGTTTGCCCCTATGCCGTCACCCTCAATACTACCGTTGCTGTACGTTGCGTAATCAAAGGCCGTTATGGAATTCCTGACTACAAGGCCCACCTTTCTCGTAACGCCGCTCACTGTTCCAGTTACCTCCACAAGGACATCATCTCCGCCAAGAGTAGTGTACTTGTCCGAGCGTGTGGAGTTGACGCTCCTGCCGTTTGTACCTGTGGAGTCATAGACCTCTACGGTATAAGCGCCGTTCACAGACCCCATGGCTATGTTCGCCTGCGTCTGGGCTGCCCACTCTGTGGCATCGTCAACGAGTTCGCCGTCTTTGTCCAGGTCAGGGCCCCAACCGGGGTCTGCTCTTATGGCATTGATGGCATCGCTCATGCCTGCCTCAGCCGTGTTCAGTGCCTGCATGGACCTTGTTACGTTACCGGCAACCTTCACGTCCGTGGTGGAAGTGGAGATAATGGCCGCGCCTGTAACGGCCATGATGCCCATGACCATGAGGGCTATGGCCAGGACAACGCCGCTCTCATCGCCGAGAAGCCCGGATACGGAGAAGCCGGGCATATTCTTTTTGTTTTCTCTAATTGCCTTCATAGTTCACCTCTCTTTATTGTTGCACCTTTAAAAAAATCCATGGCTGCCTTTATCAGTTGCAGCTCTTTGTTGACTGAGTGGTGTGCTTGTCTATATTCGAAATAGCGCAGTTGGCAGGTGTAAATGCGCTCCTTGTGGCCACGAGGCCAACAAATATATCCTTGTCGTGATAGAGCTGGGTGGCGGAGTATGTATATGTACCCGGGCTGCCGCCGCTCTCAACCATGGTGCCGGTCTCAACCGAACCGGCTGGCGTGCCTACTATTACCGCCATGACCTTTGCCCCTGAGACAAATTGCGAGTTCTCGTCCTTGAGGACCACGGTGAGGGCAACATCCTCGCCGCCGCTTCCGCTCCTGTCAACGGTCATGGCCATCTTGAACCTCGAGTCCTGGTCATAGGTATAGATGCCCACTGAAGGCTCGGGCTGGATATCATAATTGGTGTTGCTGTCCGTCATCTTTACGTAGTACCAGACCCTCTTGCCCGTAAGGTTAGGAATATGGTTTGAGGTGCAGGATCCCGACGGCGCCGTCTGGTAGGTACCCGTGGCGCCCACCTGGCACATATCAATGGACGACCACCCTGATGGAGAGGCAGAGTAATCCGTACTCGGCGCCGAGAAGGTATTCTTATCCGTTGTATTATAGTAAAGGGTGGCTCCGGTTATAGCGTTGCTTCCATCAGGTATCACCGTATTCACAACGGCCACGTCATAAGAGGTCCAGAGGTAGCTCGCGTCCTGAAACCCCGTCTTAACGGTTATGCTGGCGGGGTTTACATTGGATGTGGTGGGAATAAGAGGCCTGTCCTGCACGCTTCCCGTTATGGTTGGCCCTACTGTCACCGGCACGGTAAAGGTGGCGGAATTACAGGCCGCGCCGTCAAGATCGTTTGTATAGTTAAGAGTTACTATTATGTTCTCTGTCCTCATATCGGCAAAACCTGTGCCCGCCGAATCCCTGAAATCAAGTATGAACTCGTTAAGACCGCTGTTACTTGAGAGCCTCCTCAGCGAGTCCGTGGGCTCGTAGGTTGCAAAATCAACAGCATTACCTGAGGCCACGTCCGTGCCGTCCCAGAGTGTATTAGTGCTGCCGCCAAAGGGTTTCAGCGTAACTTTGTGGAGCTTTGCCGTGGCATTAGCCCAGACAAAGGTGGCCGAATCTATAGTCACCGAGCTGTTGCCTGTATTCTGAACACCCAGTTTCACCACATTGTGCTGGCCGCCCTTAAGCGGCGGGCTCACCGTGCCTGATGTTACCACGGTGATGGCCGGGTCCCAGGAAATATTTGTGGGCATCACCGTAACCTCGGGAGAACTTACGGTGCTCTCCTTGAGTGCACAATCAAGGGCCTTTACAGTGTAGTAATAGGTGGTGCCCGGCGCCACTGTGCTATCGGCATAAGTAGTACTCGTTACAGGCGTGGTGTTTAGCTTGGTATAAGGGCCGCCCGATGTAGTGCCCCTGTAGACATAGTAACCTACCACGTCGTTCTCAGAGGCCGGGCTGAAGAGGTTTCCGTTCTCGCTGCCCGTTGAGGCAGTCCAGTCAACTGTGGCAGTTGAACATGTGGCCGTGGTGAGGGACGCCGGGGCAGAAGGCGGACCAAAGTGCTTGGAGCCCGGGACGCCGTCACCGCATGGAGCGGCCGTAGCAAGAGATGTGGCACCTTCGCTGTAGTTGCCGCACCTGTCATAGGAAAAGGCCCTGTAATAATATGTGGTCCCGAGGAGTATCCCGTAGGTATCTACAAGAGCATAGGTCTGCAGGGGATTAAGAGGATCGTAGTCCTTTACGTTGTTTGGTCCAATGGCCCCGGGGTCAGTGGCCCCTGAAGGGTACTGGTCCGTCCTTCTGAGAATCCTCACGCCATCAAGGTCGGCATCTGCCGGTGTTGAGTGGCTGAGATATATCCTGTCCGCCCCGGCCACGGCGTTAAAGGAGTTCGGGTCCGCAGGCGGTACGGTCTCAAAGGGGTCTGTGCTTGTTACGCCGCTTGTGGGTATATCCGTGCCGCTCTCGGAACCATCGCCATATACAGCGCTCTGCGTTCCCAGACTCTTCTCGTTTTCGGCGCAGTCCCATGAGACCACCTTATATACAAAGGGGTCTTCGGGACAGTTCGTTACGGTAATGTCGCTATAAGCCGAGTAAGTGGAATCAAGCTCCGCCACCTCCGTGTAAGTGGAACCGTTGTCGTCGCTCCTGTAAACATGGTAGCCTCCCGTATCAAGGGAGGTACTTGGCGTCCATGTAAGGGTCACAAGGCCGTCACCGGCCGTGGAGTCAGTACCCGTTGGAAGCTCAGGGGCGGTGTTGTCGTCGGGTCTTGTGTCAGTAGTTCCGCTGATGCCCGATATGGGTGTAGTAAAGGCGGCGTTAATATTACCCGATGTATCGTAGCACTTCATTGCTATATCGTACTGCTCGTGGTCAGTTAGACCCGTCAAGGTATAAGACTGCGTAGCTCCTCCGGGCACGTCTACAAGGCCAGAGTAAAAAGCCGCTCCCGCTGCCTTGTAATATACCTTGTACCCTGCGGCATCAGAGCTTGTGCTCTTTGTCCATGAGAGATTCAGCTTTCCGCAGAGGCCCGGGTCTACTGACTGGATATTCGTCGGGAGATTACACTCTGTTTTATCCGTTGATTGCTGAACCCCCATGCACCGCAGTGATACGCTTGTCTCATGGGTTACGGTATCTATCTGGTTTGTCGCCGGGTTGGGATATGGAGTAGCAGCCGTCATGGCGATGCCCACCCGCCTTATCCTGTCCCTCTTGGCCTGCGACTGGATAGGCGCCGGGATAAGCGTGCCTGTATCGTCATAATAGGTAAAGGTAAGGCCCGTAATATTGCCGGCAAGGTCCACACCGGTGCCGTAGGCCCCGTAGACCAAGGTCGTGCCGTTCCAGGCGGCTGAACTCCTCTTTATCTCTTTTGCGCCAGTATCAAGGTCGTACTTTATCTTCCACGGCCCGAGGTTTGGATCAGGGTCAGAGTCGGACTCGAACTCAAGAGTACTGGTATCGGCTGTAATAATGGGCGTATCCTTATAATAACACCCGGCTGCGCGCACCTCTTTGACCACCTTCTCCATGGTAATCCTCGTCTCCTGCTGTATCTCAAGGAGCCTGTCCTGACCGGTGGAAGCACGCAAAAAATAATTATAAAGCGAGTACACCGCTCCTATGACGGCCACGCCTATGGCCATGGCGACGAGTATCTCGACGAGGGTAAAACCTCTATTGTCTCTATTCAGACGCTGTAAAAACATCGCTATCTCGCTATATGTGTTCTAAAAATGGTATTGTGCCCGGAACCTATGCCGTCGTTCCAGAGGATCTTTACGGCTATGTCCTTGGAGTTTACCGGCGCGGCGCCATTGGTTATATAAGTTTCTCTCCGAAAGGAGCTATGCCCGGCAATACTGCCGTAGTCCTCCACCTGATCGGCGTTCAGACCGGCAACGGGGTCGCTTGCCGCCACGGAATCCACAACACTGTCAAAGTTCTGCGCCGCGCTCCGCTCGATATCCTCCATGGTCTCACGGGCCAGATTTGCGGCCTCAGAGGTCCGCCGCCCGTAATCGGTGTTTTTTATAGTGCTCGTCATAAGACCTGATAGAGTTAAGAGGGCTATGCTCAGGATGAATATACCCACCATGACCTCAATAAGTGTAAAACCCTCTTCTCTGGTAAAAATATTATTCTTCATATCCTCACTCACCATGTCGTTAATATCTTAACTCTGCCGCTGGCCGATGATACGGTTACCATCTGCCTGTCGGAAGTGTCACTGGCCGCGTTCAGCCGGATGTTGGAGGCAGTTGCCGAGCCAAAAGGATCAAAGGCTATTACGGCTGTAGTTCCCGAGGTGTATGTAACTGCCCCTACGGTTACATTGAATATCGCTACGCCATCCTCAAGGTCTTTTGCCGCAATTGATGTGTCCGCTGTCCATGGGTCGGCATCAGAGGCCCTTGTTACCACAAGGTATCTCTTTGGACTGGCATCAAGGTCGAAAGTCACGCCGTACTTCTGAGTAGCGTTCACGGCCTTGCTCCTGGCATACTGAAGCATGGAAAAAATATCCCTTGAGGCGCTCTTCAACTTCATATGCGGAAAGGTCTTCGTTATAAAACTGGGTGCGGCTACGGCGAGAAGGGTCCCAAATATGGCCACGACAACGAGTATCTCAACGAGGCTGAAACCCCTCTGTCCGGAACCTTTACGGCCTTGACGAGACTTTCTCATAAGAAGAGGTAAAAAAAGGCCCGAAAAGCCTGCATCACGACTTCTTCCCCCAGAGGGGCCCTCTTCCCGGCAGATATATGTCCTATCAGTTGTTTTTTTCACAATTCTCCTTAAGAGCTGCGGTTTATACTTAAGGTATAATCAAGCAACACCTGTGCCAAAGCCTAAGAGCTTAAAAAAAAAGAGTTTTCTCCTCCAGTGAGAGGAAAAAACTCCGCAAACTTTTCACAATATGATTACTTTTTCTATAAATGGAACCCTGTTATCAGGGCGCCTTATCAGAAACCATAGGTCTTTATCTTATAAAGAAGGGCCCTCTGACTGATCTCCAGAAGCTCAGCAGCGCGCGTCTTATTATTCTTCGTAGCCTCAAGGGCCCTCTTTATAAAGTCCCTTTCCATGGCCTCGTGGGCCTTCTTAATGGAGAGACCCACAGAGGCGGCCCTTGCAGGGTCCACTCTCGGTGAAGATACGCCCATTGGAAGGGATGACTTGTCTATGACCTCACCTTCCTCAAGTATCATGGCCCTCTCGACAACATTCTCAAGCTCACGCACATTGCCGGGCCAGCCGTACTTCAGCAACGCCCCAATGGCCTCCCTGGAGAACCCCTTCACTTTTTTTCTGAACTTCTTGGCGTATATATCGGCAAAATGCCCGGCAAGCTTCTCTATATCTCCGGGCCTTTCGCGAAGCGGCGGCAAGGCTATCTCAATAACATTAAGCCTGTAAAAGAGATCTTCCCTGAACCTCCCCTCATGAATTTCCTCGGCCAGATTTTTGAGAGTTGCCGCCACTACCCTTGAGTCTATCTTCACGGCCTTTGTGCCGCCAACGCGCCTGACCTCGCCCTCCTGCAGGACGCGCAGGAGTTTTACCTGCAGATCCATGGGCAGTTCGCCAACCTCGTCAAGAAAGATCGTACCTCCGCCGGCCTCCTCAAAAAGGCCTACTTTATCACGTTTCGCATCTGTAAAGGCTCCCTTGACATGGCCGAAGAGCTCGCTCTCAAGAAGAGGGCCAGGTATAGCCCCGCAGTTAACGGCCACGAAAGGCCCGGAAGCGCGCTCACCGCAGGTATGCAGGGCCCTGGCCACAAGCTCCTTGCCTGTGCCGCTCTCTCCGCTTATAAGAACGCTCGTCGTATAACCGGCTACTTTCTTTACAAGCTCCAGAATATCAAGCATCCTCGTATCAACGGTGATTATGTTCTTAACGTCAAAATGCCGCGCCACCTCTTCTTTTAAACGCCTGTTCTCCCGTTTAAGTTTTTCCCGCTCCTCCGCCTTCTTAAGGGTAAGTATTATCTCATCGGATTTGAAGGGCTTGGAGATGTAATCATAGGCCCCGAGCTTCATGCACTCTATGGCCGTATCAATGGTCCCGTAGGCGCTCATCATGATAACAGTATGGTCATCACTGCCCTCTCCCTTGAGCCCCCTCAGGAACTCAAGGCCATCCATGCCGGGCATGCGTATGTCGCAGAGGATAAAATCGTAATCATCAGTAGAGAGAGAGGATAGGGCCTGCGAGGCATCGGCAAAGGCTATGGCCTCGTAGCCCTCCATCTTCAGTATTACCGAGAGCATATGACGCAGGCTCTCCTCATCGTCAATAATCATCACCTTCATCTCTAAACCCTCCCGCAAGGTAATCTTACCGTAAAAGTGGCCCCTTCTGCCACCCTGGATTCAAAATCAATCTGCCCCCCGTATGCCTTCAAGATACTCTGTGAGACAAAAAGGCCCAGACCCGTGCCCTTACCCACCTCTTTTGTAGTATAAAAGGGGTCGAAAATCTTCTTGCCGTCCTCTTCGCTTATACCGGAGCCGCTGTCCTTTATCCTTACGGAGACAAAGCTGCGGTAGACCACCTCTTCGGGGCTTAAGGGTTTATCACCCTTGCGTCTTCGAAGATTGGCTCCCTTAACAGGGACCTTCTCTGTTGTGGACTCCACCAGCACCTCACCGCCCTTACCCTCGGCGCTCATGGATTGAGCGGCGTTTACAAGGAGATTGATAAATACCTGCCGCAACTTCCCCTCGTTTATCTTCACCACCGGAAGGTCCTCTCCGGCACTGGTCTTAATTGATATATTAGAAAAATCCCTGTGCCCCTCAAGGCCTTTGATGCAATCAAGGAGCAGGGCGTTTACGTCAACAGATTGAAGGGGCTTTTCCTCGGCCCTTGAGAACTCAAGGAATTCCCTCAAGATGGAGTCTATTCTCGTAACCTCACGGCCGGCCCTCTTTATTATATCCTTCTCTTCATCGCCGTTAAGAGCGCCGCGCTCCAGTATCTGTATATAACCGCCAACTGCCCCCAGGGGGTTGCCTATTTCATGGGCAATACCGGCGGCAAGCCTGCCAACTGCGGCAAGGGTTGAAGACCTCAGAACCGCTTCCTGCGCGTTTACAAGCTCGCTGTTTACCCTCTCAAGTGTATTTATCTCCTCCTCTATCCTGCCTGCCATCTTGTTAAAAGACGAGGCCATTTCCCCTATCTCATTATCAGAGTCAATATCCACCCTCTCCCCGAAAGACCCTCCGGCTATACGGGAGGCCGCCTCAGTAAGCCTCCTGATTGGGTTGATAATAGAGCCGGAGAGAAAGACAAAACCAAAGACTATTATTATGGCGCTATCGAGTATTATGTAAATAATAAGGAACTTTCTTACAACAGTAAGCTCCCCGTTTATATCATCAAGGGAGATGGAAAACTCAAGACGTCCTGAAAGTGGGCCGCCATCACTTAAGAGAGTACTTACATGAAGAAAATCCGCCGGGCCCCTTAACCAGCCGCCGCCATGGCGCCAAATCTTTACACCCCCGAAGGCGCTTAGAGGTCTGCCCGCCTCTTGCGGAGACTCACCCTTCTTGATAACAGTCCGTCCATGGGCCGTAGTAAGGCTGTAGTCCCTGACACCCGCCTCGTTCAGAACAACAGAGAGCAGTCTCAGGGCCTTCTGCTCGTCGAGCCACGGGCGTAACTGCGATATTGTGGCGCCAGCCTGTTGCGCCGTCTTCTGCGCCTCATGGGTCTTCCAGTCAAGGGCCCTGTCCTCCACTATCTTTATGCTCATGAGACCTATGAAGGCCACACCGGCAAGGGTGATAAGGGCAATACCAAGACCGAGCTGAGCGCGTATGCCTATCTTGAGATTCACAGTAATCAGACCGCCTTAAATGCCACGTACTACGCTGTGAACATACCACTCAATTAAAGAGTCGCCGTAAAAAAGATACAGGGCCGCGCCTATGGCAAGAAAAGGCCCGAATGGCAGAGCGTACTTACTGTCTCTGGAAAAAATGAGCATAACCAGAACTCCGGCTACAGCCCCGATAACAGAGGAGGTAAAGAGCGTAAAGAGCACGCCCTGCCACCCTAAAAAAGCGCCTATCATGGCAAGAAATTTTATATCGCCTCCTCCCATGCCTTCCTTGGCCGTAATGAAGTGATAGGCCGTGGCTATGCCTATAAGTATGCCGCCGCCGGCCACTATGCCTGTCAGCGAATCCACCACGCCGGGAGTTGGCATGAAAAAAGAGGCCGCAAAACCTATTACTATGCCAGGCAGGGTAATGACATCAAGTATTATCCTCTTATCAAGGTCTATAAAGGTTATTACGATGAGAGAGGTAATAAAGAGAAAGGGTATAAAGATTCTGATATCAGGTCCGTAGCGGTAAAAAAGGGCCACGGCCGCAAGCCCGGTGAGCAGCTCCACAAAGGGATAACGGAGAGAGATAGGGCTCTTACAGCGGCCGCAACGTCCCCTCAGGAGCAGATAGCTGATAATGGGGATATTAAAATAAAAGGGGATATACCGCTTACAAACCGGGCAACTGGATGGCGGAGAGACAATACTCTTGCCCTCCGGGAGCCGGTAAATGCATACGTTAAGAAAACTGCCAACTACGGCGCCTAATATAAAGGGCAGGACGAAGATAATCTGCAAAGACAAGGAGCCTCCATTTCTTTATACTTCCGGCAATAGCGGCCAGGGATTGAGAAGTCCAGAGCGCCGGAGCCGCACTAGAGAGTATCGGGCAGATAATCCTTTCTTATCTTTTCCACCATGGCCACGATATTGGTGGCCTGTTTTATGGCGTCCATAGAGTCCTTCTCCGAGATAACCTCTGCCGGTATGCCGCCGGGCAGGGCGTCTGGAAAACGGGCGGTCTTGTAGTATATGTCAAGAGACGTAGTGCCGCCTACAAACTCCTTGAATGACTCATCATATGTCATGGCCCTGTCAAGAAGGTCGGCTACGGAGCGTGTAATAATGGCGTCCTCCCTGTAGAGGAATAGAAAACCACGCAGGGCCTTTGCCGCAGACTGCTGTGCCCAGAAACATGCCGGGGCGTGAAAGCCGCCCTGCTGATTCCACTCAGAGACCTTAAGGTCATACTCGGCCTGACGAAGCCATCTGGCCACCTCTTTTATAAGAATTTCCATAATACCCCCCCCTTACGCATAACGCATAAACCTTTTACCACAAAGGCATCAAGTCCTGTACGCTGAATTTATCTTTACATACTCGTAGCCAAGGTCTGTTGTCCAGAACGTGGCGCTCCCCCTGCCCATGTTAAGGTTCACACTGAGGAGTACGTTCTTTCTCTTCATGGCGCGAGCGGCACGCTTCTCCGCGCCTGTATCAACCCCACCCGCGGCCACGGGCACATTGTTAAAGGATATATCCAGACGCGCCTCATCCATCTTTACCCCGGCCCTTCCAATAGCCGCCGCTACCCGGCCCCAGTTGGGGTCGGCGCCGAAAAAGGCCGTCTTTACAAGGTAAGACCCGGCTATGGTCCGTGCCGCGCGGCGCGCGTCTTTATCCGAGGCAGCCCCCTCTATGAGAATCTCTACAAAACGCGTGGCACCCTCGCCGTCCTTTACTATCATCTTCGCAAGGCGTGTGGCCAGATCTGTGAGAAGGCTGGAAAACTCTCCGTACTCCTCCGACCCCCTCTTGATGGCCGCTCCGCTCTTGCCATTAGCAAAGATAAGGACGGTATCGTTAGTTGAGGTATCGTTATCTACCATTATACTGTTAAATGATGGCCTGCAGGCCGCCTTCAAAGCCGACTTAAGGGTAGACTTGGCAAGGGCCGCGTCAGTCATAAAAAAGGCGAGCATGGTGGCCATATCAGGGTTTATCATGCCCGCGCCCTTGGCAATGCCCAGTATGGAGACCCTTTTTCCGCCTATGGTCTTCTTAACAAGGGCGGTCTTTGTAAAGGCGTCTGTAGTTAGAATGGCCTCTCCCGCCCCACAAAAACCCCTCTCCTCAAGGGTGGCGGCAAGCCTTGGCACGCCGGCCTTTATGCGCTCCATGGGCAGAGGCACGCCGATAACACCTGTAGAGGCCACGAGCATCTCACCCCTGGCAAGACCAAGTGAGCTCTCGGCCAAGGCGGCGGTAGTGACTGCGTCCCTCATGCCGCAGCTGCCTGTACAGGCATTGGCGTTGCCGCTGTTTATTACAATGCCCCTGGAGGCGCCGCCTGCCGCCCTCTCCATATCCAGAAGAACAGGGGCGGCCTTAAGCACATTGGTGGTAAAGAGCCCCGCCACGGTGGCCGGCACATCGCTTACGATAAGGGCCATATCAGGGGCGCCATTATCCTTAATGCCAGCTGAGAGAGCCGAGGCCCGAAACCCCGGTACCCGTAAAGAGCACTTTTTCTTGCCGGTCTTTGCCCTTAATGCGCCAGGTAAAACCATGAAAAACTGTGCCTCCCCTATTGATATAGCCTATTACAAAGCGGATTTTTTTTGAATATTTTTTTATTAAGGACCTCAAGAGGAGTTTACTCTGCCTCGAAGGAGCAAGGCGGCCTTCCATCCATGGCCTGCCCTTTTATAAATACGATTTAAAGCCCTATCTGCAAAAAGGCCTAAGGGGCGCTACTCCACCCCCGGGGGCATCACCTCCAGGAGGGGGCAGATAAAGACCGGCTTGAGACTTAAGCCCCGCAGCACTTCTTGTACTTCTTACCGCTTCCGCAGGTGCAGGGGTCGTTTCGTCCAATCTTTTCGCCCTCCCTCTCTATGGGAGTTGCTTTTTCCCGCTCCTGCTCCATCTCCTCCACGGGTTCAACTTCGCCACCGGAGATCTCCTCCACCGGAGCGCTCTGGGTAGGCGGCGGAGGAGGAGCAGGAGGCTCCTCACCCTCTTCTATCCTTATCTCTACCCTGAAGAGCCTCTCCACAACCTCGGACTTGAAGCTGTATATCATGTTCACAAAGTGATCAAAGCCCTCTTTCTTGTACTCATCAAGGGGGTTTTTCTGCCCGTAACCCCGAAGTCCTA
>JBHHUW010000024.1:0-19232 GCA_046753945.1 Thermodesulfobacteriota bacterium | reverse complement strand
TCCAGAAAAAAGGCCAATACGCCGCAGTTTGGCTTTGGCAATACCATGCCTGTTGGAAGTTTTCCAGAGGGCGTAAGCCCTTATGGCGTACACGATATGGTAGGTAATGCCTGGGAGTGGGTTGATAACTGGTTCAAACCCTATCCTGGCAACAAACACCCTGATGAGAATTACGGCGAGCGCTTCAAGGTGCTCCGGGGCGGATCGTGGTATGACTGCACATATTATAAGTGTGGCATAAGCGCCCCGACTTACAACAGAATATTCTTTGACCCCAGGACAAAAAACAACAATTTTGGGTTCAGGTGTGCCGTTGATGAGTAGGGGTAAGGTTAAAGGCCCTTTCTTCTCGAAGTAGTCCGACCTGCTCTGCAGAAAAAGTTTGATAGATATAATTCAGGATAATCCATGGAGGTAGCGGTCTTGAAAGCTGAAAAAACCTGCCCGGTTAAGAGTTCCTTTTACATGCTGGTTCTTATTCTTCCAATTCTCTTCTCGGGGTGCGCTAAAGAGAAGAGTCTGCCGGAGAATATGGTGCTTATCCCGGCAGGTGAGTTTATCATAGGCAGTAACAGGGTAGATACTGACGCCAAGGCCATGCAGTACGGCTCCAGGAAACCCTGGTTTGCCAACGAGTCCCCCGAGAGAAAGGTCGATCTAAAGGCCTTTTATATAGACAGGACAGAGGTCACAATGGCCGCCTACAGTAAGTTCCTCTCCGCTACTTCGAGAAAGCCGCCCGCTGACTGGCCGGGAGGCAGGATGCCCGAGGGCAGGGGCGAGTATCCTGTAACTAATGTCAGTTGGTTTGACGCCTCGGAGTACTGCAAGTGGAAGGGCGGCAGACTGCCTACTGAGCAGGAGTGGGAAAAGGCCGCCAGAGGCACAGATGGACGTGTCTTTCCCTGGGGCGCGGAATTTGACATTAAGAAGGTAAACACCCTGGGCGAGTACGGCGGGGTTACGCCTGTGGGCAAGTTTCCAGATGGCGCAAGCCCATACGGCGTCCTTGATATGGCCGGGAACGTGCAGGAGTGGACAGCAGACTGGTACACTCAATATCCCGGGAATACCTATGATGACAAGGATTACGGCGAAAAATTCAAGGTGGTGAGAGGCGGCGGCTGGGGCGGTATGGGGCACTATACCATGCAGGTCTATGTATCAGCGCCTTTTAGAAGCATAGCTCCTCCCAGGGGGGGGTATAATGATGTTGGTTTCAGGTGCGTAAGTGATGGTTGATTAACCTATAAGTAAATACGAGACGTATTTATGACCACGCTGTGTTTTTTTTGTTGCAGCTTAAAAGGATTACCGCTCAGGGCAAAGCATCTCATGTTTCACCTCTCTAAGCAGGGAGAAGCGCTATGACTTACATCTGGAGGACATGCTTGACAGTGGTCTTGTTTTCTGCGGTTCTCCTGGTTCCTTCAAGAGGATGGTGCGTAAAGATGGACCCCTACGCCTTTACCACCGTCATAGGGACAGTCTTCTTTGAGTATTCGCACGAGAATCGTAAGGATCTGGAATTCAACGATTTTGAGGAGACCACCTCGACCTTCACTCAAACTTACGGCCTCTCCCTTCGAGGTAATATCCTCTCCAGGCTACTTATGATATACGATACTTCTTTAACATACTCCAGAAACAACGTTAATCTTGTATCAAACAAAAATATTAATAATAACTTGGTGTTGAGCGTCAACACCACCTTGATACCCCGGAGCCGCATTCCCCTAACTCTTTTTGGCACCAGGAGCAGCTCCTGGGGCTCTGTAGACGGAGAATCCAATAATGGCGGCACCATCACCACTAATATGGGCTTTAGCTGGGCGGGTAACTTCAGGGTCCTGCCTGTGATGAGCCTGAGGGTTAAAAGGGATGTTGTTGAGAGTGGCGACGGGGATACCGTGAATAAAAAATTAAATATATTATACAACGCGTCAAAGGCATTTGGCCCTACAGTAAATGACCTGAGATATCGCATCGACTTTAGAGACGCTGAGGGAGGCGACTCTTCAAGCAATAGCAGCCTTAGATTCCATAATAAAACAGACTTGTCCAGACACTCCAGTTTTACGCTGGGGGTAACTCGGGATGTTGGTCCAAGCCTTCAAGAAGGCGGCACAAGGAGTAAATCTCTTGGGTTCAATATGGGGCTTCTGTCATATCCGAGCCGTTTTTTCCGACAGACGCATAATCTTGACCACTATAGGACCATTGATGGTGAATCGAAATCTAATGGGACAATCTACTCCGGGACCCTGGCGTACCGTGTCTCAAAGAAGGTTGAATTAAACCTTTCATTAGGCGTTGCCAAGCAGTTTACCGAGAGCGATACAAGCTCCGAGGATACAACTAACACAACGGCCTCAAGTTCATTTGCCTACAGCCTCACGGACCACCTCTCTATCACGCAGTCTGTATCCGCCAATTTCACGGAGACCAGCTCCTCGGATGAGTCCATCAACATAAGGGACAGAAAGGTCTTGAACTACTCAAGTACTCTTAGTTATTACAGGAAGTTTTCACGCGCCAACTTTAATGCAGGCTATGGCCTCGGGTATATATGGGATACATCGGCCAGTGCCGACTTTATTGATGAGGGCGGGCAGGGCATAACCCATAACGGTTCCATCGGCTTAAGCAGGATAGATTTTAACAGGTTCTTCCTTTTTAACACAGGCGCATCTTTCAAAGGCGTCTTGAAGGAAACCGCCGGTCAGGTGAAAGATTCGACCCACCAGTACTTCATGAATTTTGATAACAGGTTCTGGAAAGAATATCTAACAATGAATGGTGCGTATAATAAGGAAAGTACCACGGACGCTATTGATGAGATTAAGGAAACTGAAGAAGTCATGCAGCTCTCCGTCAGGGTAACTCCCATAAAAGACGGTGGGACAATGTTTAACGTGCAGCGCACCGTTTTCTTCAGTGATATTAGCGGGTTTTCCCGTTCCAATTCTGGGAGTGTGAATGCATACTATGGACACTCACTCTTGGGAGGCACCTTTGGGAGCAACTTGAGCTATAGTCTCGGCAGGAATTCATTCGAAGGCGGCAGCAGTAAAACGAGGATAGCAACCTTTAAGTTTTCATACGGGAGGGTGTTGCTCCGGAGGGTGATGTGGGAATTTAATGCCGATATAAGCAACGCTAAAGTTGATGACACCTTTTCTCGAAACTACACACTCAGCAATACGGCCTTCTACCGGCTGAGGGCCTGGTCCTTATCTTTGGCGCATAGCTACTATATCAGCCAGACATCCTCAACTAATGAAAGGGTAAACACGATATTCTTCAAGGTGGGGCGTCAGTTCGTAAGGATGTTTTAGCTATGTCTGAAGAAAACACTCTTCCCTTCCTCCTTGTTATTGTCATCCTCATTACTGTCCTCGGAATTGCCACGTTCCAGCGTAATCTTGTCTGGTTGGAATCAAGCTCACTCTGGTCCGACGCCGTTGAAAAGAGTCCTGGAAAGGCCCGTCCACATTATAACTATGCTGTGACTCTTGCCGGAAAGGGCGACTTTACAGCGGCTCTCAGAGAAAATCTGCGCGCCCTTGAAATAAATCCCTTGCTGGGTAAGGCCTATTTTAACGTTGGGGCCTTATACCAGAACAGTGGTGATACGCGGAGGAGTATAGATCAATACCGCATAGCAATTGCACTGCGGCCGGACCTTGCCCTTCCCCACAATAATCTGGGGTTCGCCTATCGTACGCTGGGACGTAAGACTGAAGCGATGATGGAGTTTGACGAGGCCATAAGGCTCAAACCCGATTACGTGAGGGCTTATATCAACAGGGCAAACCTGCAGATGGAGCTTGGCCGAGCCTCAGCTGCCGCAGCAGACTTTAAGAGCGCCTTAACCTTTGGCGGCCCGAGAGCAGAGGTTTATTACAGGCTTGGACTGGCCTTTAAGGCCCTTAATCGCCGCGGTGATGCCAGGGAGGCTCTCTTAATCTCAATAAGGTTAGCCCCCGAACTTGCCGAGGGGTATTTTGAGATTGGTCTTATGCTGGAAGAGGAAGGAAAACCCCATGAGGCCTCAAGATTATATAGGCAGGCCTTGAGCCTTGACCCCACCCTGGAGAATGCCAGGGAAAGATTACTTATAATAGATAATAAGTGATTCTGAAGAGAAGATAAAAAGGTCTTACCAGCCAGGCAAAAGGCGCCATGGAGAGAGGGCGCCTTCCGGGGCCGTCACTGATAGAGGGCCTTTTTGTATTTGATCTGTTCCAGGGTTGTGAGGTGAAGAGGCCGTGGTCTCGTTGACGGGGGGAGGTCAGCGGCCCCTTCTGATCTCGTGTAGTGTTTTTTGCGCTTCCAGCCGGATTGATTCCGAGTTGTCGTCTGCAAATGCGGTGATAAAGGCTTCATACTTGAGAGCCCTTTTTTTGAAGAGGGCGAGAAGTTTTAATACCTCCACCACAAGGGGAATGTCCCTCCTGTCTCCGGCCTGCATCAGGGTCTCAATAGCTACTGGTATGAGGTCATCTTTTATCTCACCCTCAAAGCCTGTGAGGGCCTCCACTGCGGAAAAAGCAGGGCCGGGTTTTGCTATACTCATAATGGAAAAAAGCGTCTTCACACCTGTTTCTCCCGAGTTGAGAAGGCCCTGGGCCGATGTGGCGCGGTAAAAGGGCTCTTCATGGGAGAGGATATGGTCTTTAAGTATATCTATACCATCATCGCCGTAATCCTCGGCAAGGGCTACGGCCGCGCTCCTTCTTACATGGTATATATCATTGTCCAGGTGCTCTATGAGGGTTTTTTTTGCCCCATCTGTGCGCAGCCGCGCAAGCTCCGAGGCTGCCAGCAAAGATACATCCTCATCTTTGCTGTGAATGCTCTCGGCCATAATCTTGAAGAGGGCCTTGTTTCTCGCAAGGGCTATTGTATGCAGCATGGTTTTCTGGAAGACATTCCGGGGCGGGTTCTCTATAAGGTATGAGAGGGCGCTTATAGTCTCTACACTGCTTTCTTTAACGAGGTGGTTAATAAGTATAGCGCCTTCTTCCCGTGAGACGGTGCCGGCGATTATCTTGGAGAACATGGTCGTTAGCTTGTCAATAAATGGGTTCAATTTGTCCTTCCAACCTAAAGAGTTTTTTTGAGAATCAACTTGGCCGCCGGCTAGAGGACCCTGATACAAGGCGCGGCCATAGTTTTGCGCGCGTATGCATGGACGCTCTTTATGGAAAGAGCGGGCCTTTTACCTGTGCCAAACCTTTTTAAAAGCTGTCTATTCTCTAAGAGCCAGAGTATTATACCCTTAAGCTTGCTATCAATCAAATTTTTTTGGGTAATCTCACTCCATTCCGCCCCTGGACTTGCGGGGGCAAAACGCCTGTAAGAGGTACGGCCCTATTTTCAGGGGCCGGAAAATCTCTCTATCCAGAGGCGTGCCGGGCTGTACTCAGGGTTTACCTCAAGGGCCTTTTTAAACTCCTGCTGCGCTTTTTCCACAACGCCCCTTTCCTCGTATTGCTTTACATGTTGTAGAGGGCCTCTTCCTTTGAGTATACTATGCTGAGTCCCACCGTCATTAGGAGTTTTTCAGGATATTTCGCAACGAGTGGCAGTACGTTGACCATGCCCTCGTAACAGCTTATCTCTATGAGGCTTTTTTGCGTCACCCCCCCCCAAGTGCATAGGTCTTCATGGACATGTATATTGCCTCAGGTACGAGGCAGGGTAAAAATACATTCCATCGCTTTATGCATCTTGTGCCAAGACGGATGGACTCATAAAGCGGTATGATGATGAGAAGTGCCATGGCCGTCTCTTTTGAGAAGAGCGCCACAAAAAAGCATATCAGGGAGCAGAGACGGTAAGGAACGGCTCTGCCGGGACTTTTTTGGCGAGAAGGTATAGTGTGAAAGAGCAGAGGACCATGAGGGTGTATACAAGCTCCGCTATAGTCCCCACCATGCCGCGACCTCGCTCTTAATGGGATGGAGAGCGAAGACAAGAGTGGTGAATAGAGGGGCCAGAGCCCATGGCCGCGTGGCGTCTTTATCCGGAGTAGCGGTCTTTTGTCTTGAGAAAAAAATCGAGGCGAGAAAGTAGAGGGCCAGGGCGTTCATGCAGTGGAGCACCACGTTAACAAGGTGCCATGCCCAGGGTCTGAGGCCGAAGATAAGGTACTTTGCCATGCATAGGAGGTAGAATACCGGTCTGTAAGCGTTGGCCTTATGCCCCTTTAGAAAGGCCATGGTTGAAGAGACAAAGATTGTTGGAATTTTACCCGGGTCTCTTATCCAGGGGTTGTCTACTACCTGAGCCTCGTCATCGTAGACAAAGCCAGTCGTGAGGGTGATGGAGTAAAGAACAAGTGGTATAAGGAAGACAAGAGCGGGCAGGATAAACCTTGCTCTCAGGATTCTTTTAAGAGGCAACTTGTAAATCCCGGTTTTTTTTGCGGTACTATGTCCCCAGGGAGAATTCCATGGACCGTGGCCTTTTATGCCTGGGGTTATAGTCTTTATCTCTTAAAAAGAGGAGAATCATTATTGTCTCTCTTCAAGAGAGCCTGCAGCAAAGCAGTAAAGCATTGCTAAAGGTAAAGGTTTTACATAACTATTTATTCTAACTTATTATCACAATCAAACACAAGGATTATCCATCTTTGCTTTTAATGTTTTTTAGTATAAAATGTATTTCTACGGGGCATAGCCCTTCGGGGGATAGCCTTTTGATTCTACTATGAGATTAGAATACGCAAAAGAGCGGATAGATTTTTTTGAGAGTCTCTCGGACCAGGTGGAAGCTGTCCGCAGCGGCACGCTATGGAGCTTATCTCCGGAGCGCTTGAGATTCAAGCACGGCACAACTGTAGCGGAACTCAAGGTGCCTTATCATCTTGGCGCCGAGGATGAGTCCACAGTAGAGGCCGCGGTCATGGGCCTTGCGGCCCTCATTAAGAAACGCTATGAGTCGCTAAAAAATACCCTGCAGGAAGACGAGCGTAGTACTGAGAGCAGCGTTTTCGTGGCTACCCCACAGCTGCGGGACAAGACCTGCAGGCTCGATATATTTGTCTCGGGGTCTTTCGAGGCTGAGCTTGCCGGCAGGATCATCGACTCTACCCCCTTCGTAGATAGCGCCGTGCTTTACGCATGGCTGGCCCCGGATGAGAGCGGCGGTAAATTTGTGAGCTGGCTCCGCACCATGGTCAGGAAGGCCCGGAGCGATGAGATACTGGGCGGCCTGCAGGAGCAGACATCCTACCTTGCTCTCCTTGCTCTTATACAAACACAGAGAAGATATCAGAGGTCACTTAAGAATTTTCGCGTAAAGGGCCTTGGCTACGATAAACTCGATATGGCCGTTGGCCTTAGCTTTTTTAATCTCTTCTCCGCGGTTATTGAGGAGATTACCGAAGGGTGGAACGCTGATGATAGCGTGAGAATTCTCTTAAGGTCTACCCTGGTGCCCGAGCACTTCCTGGCTGTACAATCAGGCATTTTAAACACCTCTCATAACCCATACGGGCTTTGCCGGGAAACCCATGATGCGCTCTGCCATGCCATGGTTCCCCTTGGCGGGTATACCGAATCCCTGCGTCTTCTTGTTGAAGAGGGAGTAAGGCGCTTAAGGAGCGATAAGGGCCTGCTGAGGACGGTTATTGAACAGGTGAAGATAAGACGTTTCAGAGACAGGGCCCTTGATTACTTGAAGGCCTTTGATATTCCGGACCAGGATTTTCGAAAGGAGTTTTTTGAACTCTGCAACGAGGACCGTCTTATCAGCAATATGCTAAAAGACGTCCGCTATGCCGTCACAGTTGCCGGGCATCTTGAGGAACTCGTCAATGTTGTGGCCAAAGACCGGGTACGCGCCGGAAAGCTCAATGAGCTACGGGACCTTGTCCTTGAGTTCAGTAAAAAGAGGTCGGTGCTCAGGGGAATCGTAGGAGGCGGTAAGGAGCAGGACCGTGAAGCCATCGAGTCTGTGGTGGAGGGGTATTATGCCTTTACCCTTGATGGCATGGTTTCTAAGAGTGTTTCTTTTATGATGGATTGTCTTGCCAACAGGCGCGGCGAACTCTCTGGCGGGGGGCTCCGTGAGGAATATGTAAAAGGCCGGCTTTACCGTTTTTCAACGGATAAGAGGCCCATGATCAAAACCCTGGAGAGCAAGAAGGAAGGTCAGCTCTTCGTGGATATGAAGGATTTCAGCCGTATGACGCAGAAGATAAAAGAAGTGGCCATGGCTGATTTCATGAAGGAATACTTTTTTAAGCCCATACTGGACGCGGCTAAGGGGTATGCCCATGGCGAGGGGCTCTCGGAAGATGAGATAGGGATACGACTTACGAATATTCCAGGGGATGCTATAATTTTTTCCGGAGGCATGAGGTGCCTTGTGGCCCTTGCCCGTGATATCCAGAGAATAATCAAGGAGTCCGGCAGTGAGCTGGAGCAGAGACTGCCGCCTGGAAGCGGCAGGGAAGTCATTGATGAGGTCCACAGGAGGTTTGATGAGCGAAGAGAAGCCCTTAAGAAACAGAGGCTGGAGATGGTCATTGACATTGAGGGGGGTGTAGAGGACTCTGCTGATGCCATACTTAAGATAGGTGAGGAAGAGAGCCGTCTTGAGAGTTTATACAAAGACGAGTTGACGGCTGCCATTAAACACGAGATGGAGGCAGGGCTCTTTATAACATACGGCGCCCGGGCCGAGAGAATAGAGCTTGGCCATATCAAAGGGTATCAGGGCCCTGTGAACGTATCTATTGGAGAAAAGATAAACGAGTCCGCGCGCGGCACCTTCAGGAATTCCATGGTCAAGGCCTACCTGGAGATTCTCCTCTCAGGCGAGAGAGAGAGGCGGAGGAGTAAGGATATACAGTATCCCTTTGATGTTTATATCCATACGGCCTATACGCTGAGGATGCCTCCAGACCTGGAACACGCCTTTGAGAAGTTGGTCTCGGGCAGGAAAATCTCCAACGCCAAGGCCCTTACAAGACTTATTACGGAGAACTACCTCAAGGATTTCAAGAAGATAACCGATGGAGAGTCCTTCTCCTCATTAAGGCTCATCACTACCATTACGGATATATATAACAAGGGCCAGGCCCTTAGCGATGAGGCCCTTTTTGCCTACATAAAAGAGTGTAGAGGCGAGAGGTCTTTTTTCAGAAAGATAACAGAGAGGGAGAACCTCCATGAATCCATAAAAGACGTTTTTTTTCTGCCTCAGGAGAGGATGGAGTTTATCTTTTCGGCAGGGTCTGGAAATAGCTCTGTGGAGATTTATTACCGCGCCGGCGAGCTTATCTTCCGTGGTTTTGAGGCAGAGCCTCCGCGGGGGGTATACGAGATGCTTGAGACGGAAGGAGAATTTTTTGGAGCCCTCGTGGAGTTTCATATTGAGGACTGGGTTAATGAGGCCCGCGAGGCCGGGGAAGAACCCCTCTAAAAAGAGCCCTTTGAGCAATTGAGGCGAGGGCGTGTTGGCGATGGTGCGCGGCACATGTGAAGCGGTTTATGCCGACCTTCTCTCGCCCCTTATTAAAAATCCTCTTTTCCGAGAACCTCGTTCATGCTGCCTGTCCTGTAACCCTGAAGGTCCATGGTAACATAGACAAAACCGATTTTTTTCATTACCCTTACTATCTTTTCTCTTGTCTTTTCTTCAAAGAGGCGCGGTAATTCCTCCCTGGCGGTCTCTATCCTCGCAATCTCCCCGTGGTACCTGACCCTGAATTCTCTAAACCCCAGCTCCCTCATTTCTTCTTCCGCCATTGCTACCATCGTAAGTCTTTCATCTGTGATCTCCGTTCCATAGGGAAACCTTGACGAGAGGCATGCAAGAGCGGGTTTGCTCCAGGTGGAGAGCCCGAGAGCCCGGCTTATGGACCGGATATCCTCTTTAGTTAGTCCGGCCTCACGGAGCGGGCTCCTTACGCCCTCTTCCGTTGCTGCCTGGCTGCCGGGCCTGAAGTCTTTGAGATCATCAACGTTGGCCCCGTCGGCAACGTAAGTCAGGCCGAGAGTGCGGGCCTCTTTGCGGGCAATCGTAAAGAGCTCGCTCTTGCAGTGATAGCACCTTTGCGGCGTGTTTTCAGAGAAACCAGGTATCTCAAGCTCATTGGAGTGGACGATGATGTGCCTGGCGCCTATCTCTGCCGCCAGTCTCCTGGCCTCATTGAACTCATGCGCAGGATATGTAGGGGAGGTTGCCGTTATTGCCGCGGCCTTTTCTCCAAGCACCATATGGGCAGTTTTTAGCAGAAGTGTGGAGTCCACCCCGCCTGAAAAAGCCACCATCACTTTCCCCATCTCCCTTAATATGGCCTTAAGGCGGTTTAGTTTTTTTAAGGTATCCGTCCCGACTCTGGCCCCGGATTCCTCGCCAGGCGCTCTCATGGAAGCTGCCTCGTCTCTTATCCGCATACCATTGCCTCTTTCATGTCCTCTTCTGTAACGGCCCTGCCCGGTGTAAAGTCTCTGGACTCGCCCTTAAAGGAGAGGCGCACCTTCTTATTGTTATCAGTCTTGTCGGCGGCATAACGGAGTATGAGCCCTGCGGCAAACTCGCGCACACCCTCAGGCGCCTCCTCTGTAATGAGTACAAGGGGGCCGGGAAAATCAACTGGCTCCAGGGCCATGACCCCGGGCGTCATAAGGGATTTCAGCCGCGCGTTATCTGCCTTGTCTCTACCTACTATAATCTTAAAACCCTCATAGCGAAAGTGCCTGCCAGTGCGGAGGAGCTGGAGGTCGCGGCTCTTAATATCCTCCTTATTATCAACAAGGTCCCTGACCTTCTTTGAAAATACCTGGTCCGTAAGAAGACACCCCCCCGATGGGCAGGGGTAGTCGTTTACTCCCAGCTCCTCGGCCAGATCCATCTGAGGTCTGCGGCCACGGCCCGCCACGGAGAGGAGTTTTTTCCTGTCCACAAGGCCTTCTTTTTCCGCTATTGTGGGCTCAAGATGACCGGCGCAGAGGGGCCTCAGGATACGCCCGGTAAGACCGCTCTCACGTTCTATTATCCTCATGGTATCGCGTCTCTGGCTCATGGGCCTCTGACCGAGTACTTCGCCTGTTAGGATGAAAGAGGCCCCTATCTCCTCCATGTATTTTTTTGCGGCCTTGAACATGTATATACGGCAGTCCACGCAGGGGTTCATGCCCTTGCCGTAGCCATGGGCCGGGTCCCGCACTATATCCATGTAATCATCGCCCTTTAGCATTACCTTTATGGGGATGCCGAACTCCTCTGCCACGCGCCTGGATTCGCTCTTGCAGCCGCCGGCCTTTCTCGCGCTTGTGGTGCAGGTGCAAAAAGCAGAGGTGAAGTTAAGGGCATGGACCTCAATACCCTGGTCTATTATCATCTTTACGGCAAGTGTGCTGTCAAGACCCCCTGAGAGCAGGGCCACGGCCTTTGTCATATTCCGATACCTCTCTTTATGTTTTTTACGTAACCTTACGCTTTGTCCTTCAGCTCGGCCAAGGGTAAAGTTCTTGTATTTCAATTAATATAATTATACTGTTAATAGAAGGGAAAATCAAAGGCGCTCCCTGCAATATTGCCCACTCAAAGGACAGGTAAGGATTGATTTGAAGAAAGAGACACTTGTAAGCATATTATTCGCGGCCCTTATCGGATATCTCAGCTATCGTGTTCTGGCTCCTTTTTTTATTCCCATATTCTGGGCCGCGGTCTTTGTCATACTCTTTTACCCCTTTTATGCCTGGCTCCTGCGGCGTGTAAAGATAAAGGCGGCGGCCTCGGCTCTGGCCTGTTTTATAATAGCCCTCTTTTTTTTAGTGCCAATGTCCATCCTCGCCGCCATGCTCACAAGCGAGGTCCTCGCCCTTTATAGCCATGCACAGCACTATGCCGCTGATCTTGCGGCAGGGCGTGTTGAGCTCAACTTCTTCTTCTTTGATTATCTGCAACGCCTTATTGAGAGGTATGTGGACGTCTCAAGCATGGATCTGCGGAGCCTTGTCGCCACCACAGTGCAGCAGGCAGGCGGTTACGTTGTACCCGGGCTTAGAGGCGCTGTAGGCAACTTTGCGCAGCTTTTTTTCAATATTGTCCTTGCCTTTTTTACCATGTTCTTCCTATTCATTGAGAGCGATAAGCTCGTAGGGTTGCTAAAAGACCTTATGCCGCTTGACGCCGCTCATAAAGAAGAGGTCATAACAAAGAACAGGGTCATCATTACGGCCACTCTTACAGGTGGAGTGCTTGTGGGGGCTGTTCAGGGTGCCCTTGGCGGTCTGGCCTTCTGGTTTCTGGGCATTTCTTCCCCTTTTTTATGGGGTTTTGTCATGTTCATTACCTCTTTTCTTCCGGGCATCGGCACACTCGTTGTTGTCATCCCCGCCATCTTATATCTCCTTATTAAAGGGGCCTTTATAAAAGCCCTCTTGCTGCTTCTCTGGGGGGCCCTTGTCATAGGGCTTGTAGATAATCTCCTGCGGCCAATTATCATAAGCGGCAAGACCAACCAGCATCCTCTTATGCTTTTTTTCAGCGTCCTCGGGGCGGTGCAGGCCTTTGGTTTTATAGGCATAATAGCCGGCCCCATTATACTGAGCCTGGCTATGGGCGCCCTTGAGATATTCAGGCTGGCCATGAACGGCGAAAAGAGCGGCGGACCCGGGAAGAGGTCTTCCTGATATGGACGGTCATCACATAGAGCATAGGGCCGTCTCATCTAATCGCCCCGCAGGGTTGGTGCCTGCCCTGCTCTTTGCCATCACCCTCGGCACAACAGTTATAGCGGGAGCCCTCTATCAGGGCGCCGATTTACTCCACCATCCCCGTGAACTCCTTCTGGGTCTGCCCTTTTCCATATCCCTGCTCCTTATTCTCGGCACCCATGAGCTCGGTCACTTTATTGCCTCACGAAGGCACGGCATCACAACGACGTGGCCTCTATTTATTCCGGCCCCGCCCATACCACCAATGATTGGGACATTCGGCGCGCTCATAAAGATAAAATCTCCCATTACCACAAGGAACGCCCTCGTGGATATCGGCGCCTCGGGGCCTCTTGCGGGTTTTGTCGTGGCAGTTATAGTTACGGCCATAGGGCTACGGGCCTCTACCATCATAGCAGTCCCCGAGGGCGCCGGGGCTCTGGGGTTCGGCTCTTCCCTTATTTTTCATGGGCTTACATATATTGTCCTCGGCCCAGTGCCGGATGGTATGGATGTCTTTCTAAGCCCCGTGGCCTTTGCCGGCTGGATAGGTTTTTTTGTTACTGCCATGAACCTTCTGCCCCTTGGCCAGCTCGATGGCGGCCATGTCATCTACGCCCTCCTGGGGGAGAGTCAGAGGCCAATCTCCCTTATGCTCGTGGCAGTCATGGCGGTGCTGGGTTACTTTGCCTGGCCGGGCTGGTTTATCTGGGCGGCACTTATAACGATTATAGGTCTCAGACATCCGCCCCTTATGGACCAGAGCCTGCCCATGGACAGCAGGAGAAAGCTCACTACCATGGCGGCCACTCTGGTTTTTGTATTGACTTTCATGCCAACGCCATTTTATATTGTTTAAACTATGAAAAAATATACAGAACAAGAACTCAGTAAATTCGACGGCTCCAATGCCGGAGACCCCATTTACTTTGCCTACAAGGGCAAGGTATACGATGCCACCAAGAGCCCGCTCTTCGTAGAGGGGATGCATTTTGAGCATTATGCCGGCTGCGACCTTACTCCTTACATGGATGATGCGCCTCACGAGGGCGATGTAATAGAAGAGCTTCCTGTAGTGGGAGAGTACGAGGAGTAGGCGTGGGGCCGTGATGCGGCGGGGTAGCGAGGGGGCCAATGCCAATGTGGCAGGGAGAGGGAATGCCGGGGTGCGGCGTTCTTCTGTGCCCTGACGCATGGGTGTATGCTCTTAAGCAGACCTTTCTTGATATGGTAAACATGCTTTAAGGTGCTCTTAGGCAAAGAGGCCTCGGGGTTATGGCTATGAAGCTCCTTATATTAGGCTGCGGCACATCTACTGGCGTGCCCGTTATTGGTTGTGCCTGCCCGGTCTGTAACTCCACTGATCCCCGAAATACCCGTACAAGGTCATCTGCCCTCATTGAGGTGGACGGCAGGAATATCCTTATCGATACATCTACGGATCTACGCGCGCAGGCCCTTGCCACGGGTTTTACAAGGGTAGACTCAGTCCTCTTCACTCACGCTCATGCCGACCATATACACGGCATAGACGAACTGCGCTCCTTTAATATGCTGCAGAAGGGTGCAATCTCATGCTTTGGCAGCGCCGAGACCAACGCGCGTCTCACACTTTTGTTCAAATACATCTTCAGCTTTGATCGGGGCGAGAGCATCACGCCTGAACTCTCCACCACTATCATAGATGGGCCTTTCAGCATAGGCCCCGTTCAGATAATCCCCGTTGAGGTAAGGCACGGCAGCAGCGCCGTGCTGGGTTTTCGTTTAAAGGACCTTGCCTACATCACGGACTGCAGCCAGATTCCTCCTGCTTCCATGGAAAAACTCCAGGGTCTAGACCTCCTTGTACTCGGGGCGCTCCGCTACAGGGCCCACCCCACGCATATGACCGTGGAGCAGGCCATAGAGGTGGTGAAGAGGCTTAAACCCGGCAGGACCATACTCACTCACCTTGGCCATGATATTGATTATCCCCGTGATAACCCCGGATTGCCGGATGGTATGGAGTTTGCCTTTGATGGAATGTCTGTAGAGGTGCAGGAAGGCAAGGCCAGACATGGGGCAAAGCAGGGGCAAGATGGGGGTAAAGCAGGGGTAGGGTCTGGGTAGGGGGTATGATGTCTCTGAGGCGGGGTTAAGAGACCCTTGAATATGGAAGATGCGGCATATGGACCGTCAGCTCAGGTCTATAAACTCGTAACCACACTTCGGGCAGTGCGTAGCCGTGTATTTGACTTTTTTATGGCAGTACATGCATTGTTTTGAACCACTGGCCTGTATTATGATTATAGCGTGGGGCAGGGCAATAACAGGCAGCAGCGCCCCGTAGATGAACCACTTTCCGAGACTGCCGCCCTTGCTCCTGGCGATTAAGCCAAGGATTACCCCAATGCAGATGGCTGCAGCTATGTATATGGCGGCAATATTTGTTGCGGTCACGTCCATCACCCTTTACCTGTAATCCAGCTTCAATTCCTTTTCCTGCTTCATGAGTGCCTAAAAAAGTCCCTTTGCCTTTCCGTTATTATTTCCCTCTTCAAGAGCATGCGCGTCCCTGCTTCTCTCTTCTTCATCGCTGCCCTCTTCGAGCTCAAGTGTCTTTATGGGGGGCAGCGCCGCGCCTATAATGCCCTCAAGGTCGCCGTACATACTGACGGTGTTTCTGAGGACACGCTCTATCTGTTTGTCGCGTTTGGCCCAGGTCTTCATTGCAGATCTTTTTTCCTTTTCCAGCTCTTCTTTCATGGTCGTGAATGATTCCACTATAGCCTCTACCTTATGGCGGAACTCCTGGCCTGAGAGGTACTTGAATATGGCCTCCATCTTCTCTTCCTTGCCCACGGCGGACTGTCTCACATGCGCAATCTGAACAAGGGAAGTCCTCAGGGCCTCGGCGAGGTTCGGGGCAAGGTGGTATCCCGTGACCCAGACCCTATCAATAAAGCCAAAGGAGTTTATCTCTTTTGGCATGGCCTCTGAGGCGATTACGGCGATATCGGCTCCTACTTCGCGCTGGTCGTCCTTGAGTTTTGTGAGCCAATCGCCACCCCATGCCTTTGTGCGTTTCAGCTCCCAGATAATCGTGCCGCAGTGGTGCCCTGTATTTGTCTTAACCTTCTGTATGATATCGGCGCCGCGTATGCCTTTTGGCACGGGCAGTATCTCGTCAAAAGGGAAACGGATCTTCAGCGCGGCCTCAAGGTCAAGCTCCATGACCTCGCCCTGGGTCTGCATGGAGCCCTGCTCGGATTTTCTCTTCAGATCCTCGATAATCTTCTGCATGTCCTGCATCTTCTTCTCTTTCTCAAGGTCTTTCAGGCGATGCTCTTCCATAAAGGCTGCCTCTGCCTTCTCTCTTATGCCCTTGCGTTCTTCCTCTATGCTTCGGGCCACCTTGAGTTCAAAATCTCGCTTCTCATCCTCAAAGGCCCGCTTTTCTCTTATATGTGCCAGCTCCTTCTCGTTGGCCTCAGCAAGGAGTTTTTTATTCGCACGGGTCTCTTCTTCAAGGGCCGATATTCTGAGAGCGGCCTCTTCCTTTGCGCGCGTTCTTGCCTGAAGCTCAAAGCGGGCACGCTCGGAGGTGACTTTCTCGGCTACGAGCTTATCTACGTCTGCGGTCTTTTTGCGCAGTTCTTCCTCGCGCTTCTTGAATTCCCTTTCGCGTTCTTTCTCGCGAGCCTCATACTGAACCTTGAAACTCTCGTTAATCTCCCGTGAGAGGGCCTCGGTAAGGGGTATGCTCTCGTTGCATTGCGGGCATTTAATGGTATCTCGTGACATTTTTTCGCACTATTATATGGTTGGTAACTTAACTTAAAGTATATACTATTTTTTTTGTAAAGGTGAGGCAGGCGGGGTAGACGGAGGGCTCCGTATTTCAGTCCTAAAAAATCCTTGTGCCCTCAATGCCTCTCATGGCCTCGCTAATAAGGGACGGTGTGGTGATTATTACCTCCTCGCCGCCCCTCTCAATAAACTCAATGGCTGCCTCCACCTTTGGCCCCATGCTGCCCGGAGCGAACTCACCCTGCTTTAGATACCTCTTTGCATCCTCTGTCCTTAGCTCACGGAGAGGTCTTCTATCCTGCTCTGGTCCTTCAAACCCAAGATACACGCTATCTATGGCCGTAAGATTGAGTATGGACCGTGCTCCGCACTCTACGGCAAGAAGGGTAGTTGAGCGGTCTTTATCCACCACCGCGTCAACGCCGGCAAGAGTGCCGTCTATACTCTCTACTACAGGTACGCCCCCACCGCCGGCTGCTATGACGACTACACCTTCAGAGGAGAGTTTTTTAATTACAGCGGACTCCACTATGCGCGCCGGCATTGGCGAGGGAACTACGCGCCTGTAGCCGCCATTCCTGACCTCTCTAAGGGCCCAGCCTTTTGTCAGCTGAAGGCTCTCCGCCTCTTCCTCTTCGTAATAAGGCCCAACAGGTTTATCGGGTCTTGTAAAGGCCTCATCAGCTGGGTCTACCACTACCTGAGTGACAAGGGTGACGACATCGGCGGTGATGCCGGCCCTCTTAAACTCGTTATAGATGGTCTGCTGTATCATGAAGCCCAGCCCGCCCTCGGAGTCGGCATCAGATATATATAAAGGCATGGGCGGCACAAAGGCCTTTGCCGCCTCGTTTCTGATAACAATATTACCTACCACCGGGCCGTTGCCGTGAGTGATGATTACCCCAAAGCCTTCGCTTAAAAGCCTTGAGACAAGGCTGCAGGCGGCACCGGCGTTCTGGAACTGCTCCTCTAAGGTGCCGGACTCATCACGCCTTATGAGGGCGTTCCCGCCTATGGAGACTATTACCTTTTCCATATTTTTCCACACTTTCTTTTGGAAAAAAGAAAGTGGGTCAAAGAAAACCAACGGGGGAAGGGCTTAATCCCTCTTAATATGCCTCTTCGCCCCACGCCGCCCTGTAGTACAAATTATTCGAGACCTTCTATGTAATCCGCGGCCTTGTATGCGGCTATTGCCCCGTCGCCTACGGCTGTGGCTACCTGCAGTAGAGGAGTTGTCCGGCAATCTCCTGCGGCGTACATGCCCGGCAGATTTGTCTCCATATTCTGGTTTGTCTTGATAAAGCCCTGTTCGTCTTTCTCGGCATCTATAAAACCTGTTGTTGGCGTGATACCAACAAATATAAAGGCGCCGTCAACGGCAATGGTCCTGGATTCGCCTGTCTTAAGGTCCTCGATAACAGCCTCTTTTACCACCATATCCCCGTTAATTTCCTTGAGGGCATGGCTCCTTAGAAACTCGATATTCTCGGCGGCCTCGGCGCGGTCCTGCTGAATTTTTTCTCCCCGGAACTCGTCCCGCCTGTGCGCGATATAGACCTTTTTGGCTATCTTGGAGAGGTATACCGCTTCTTTAAGGGCCGTGTCTCCGCCGCCCACGACAAGGACATCCAACCCTCTGAAGAAAGGCCCGTCACAGGTGGCGCAGTAAGATACGCCCTTACCGGTAAACTCCACCTCATTTTTTGCTCCAAGCCTCCGGGGCTGCGCCCCTGTGGCTACGATGACGGCCTTTGCGCGCATATCTCCATCTGTTGTCGTTAGTACCTGAACACCATTGTCTTCTGTTATCTTCGAGACTTCTCGCATCTGTATCTCAAGGCCCAGTCCTTTGGCATGGGCCTCGAATTGTTCCATGAGCCCGGCTCCGCTTATGGATGGAAAGCCCGGATAGTTCTCGATAAGATCACTACGGGCTATCTGGCCGCCCACAAGCTCTTTTTCCAGCATGACGGTCTTTAGCCCAAGCCTTATGGCGTAGATGGCAGCCGTAAGTCCAGCCGGCCCCCCGCCTATGATTACAAGGTCATACATGTTAGTAAACCTCCCTGGAGTAATTTGGAATAATAATTCAGGTGCCTGCCCTGGCGCGCTGCCCAATGAGCCTTCTTGCGGCGCTGAGATTCTTTATATCGTCACCCTCTTCTACTTTAGGCGTCTCAAGGATAACGGGCAGACCCTTAATGCCATCTGCTCTTAGAAAGGCTTTTAAGCCATTCTCACACATACGTCCTTCTCCGATATTGGCGTGCCTGTCAACTCCTCTGCCGGCCTCACCCTTTGAGTCATTGAGGTGAATGAGCTTGAGGCCCTCCTCTCCCACGGCCTCTTGAATGGCCACAGCCAGTCCCTCTGCCTCTGCCCTGGTCTGCATGGCATAACCTGCGGCAAAGCCATGACAGGTATCAAAACACATTCCAGCCTTTAGCCCGGCTTTACGGGCGATCTTAATGGCCTCTCCAATCTCGGTAATATCCGCCCCCGTCATGCCCTTGTGGGCGCTGTTCTCAAAAAGTATGGTTGTCTCTTTGTTGATTCCCGACTTCTTTACCTCTTGCAGGGCCTTTTTTATCTGTGCCATGGCAAACCCTCTGCCATTACCCTTTGGTGTCCCAAGGTGTGTAACAAGGTACTCCGCGCCAATATCCTCGGCAAGGGAGAGCTCGGCCTTGAAGAGTCTCAGGGACTTATCGAATATAAGCTCATCAGGCGAAGAGAGGTTGATGAGGTAGGCGG
>JBHHUW010000023.1:0-19257 GCA_046753945.1 Thermodesulfobacteriota bacterium | reverse complement strand
AGTCGCCCGGCGGCGGTGTGAGGGCAACCCCCTCCATACTTGCGCGCTTCGAGGCGGTTATAAGGACGTAGAGTATAAACTCATTTTCCCTGTCCACCCGTGAGAGGGCGCGTGCGAGGTTATAGGAGTACTTCCCTATGCCCGCGCTCCTTCCATGCACGAGGCTCCAGTCAAAGGCTATCTTCATAACACAGCCGTCTCAGGTCGACCTTTTAGCGTCTATGGTGCTTTCGTATATATCCAGGAGTCTCGGCAGGTAAACATCCATCGTGTATTTTTCCTGCACCCGCTTATATCCCTTTAGCCCCATGGTCCGGGCCCTGTCCTTGTCCTTAAGCACAAGAGTTATTTTCCGCGCGAGGTCTTTTACATCTCTGCATTCGGCGAGATAGCCTGTTTTTCCATGGGCCAGCCAGTCCGGTATCCCTCCCGTGCGGAAGGCCACGACAGGCTTTGCGTTAGCCATGGCCTCTATGCCAACGAGGCAGAAGGACTCTATCCAGACAGAGGGGACTACGACGACGTCGGCCATGGCGTAGTAGTCCCGTGTCTTCTCGTATGACTGTATGCCCGGGACCTCCACCTTATCTTCGATGCCGAGTTCCTTAATCCTCTTGTGAACCTCGCCGATATCGGGCCCGCCCGTGACGAGATAGAGTTTAAAGGGAATTTTAAGCAACGCCACGGCCTCAAGAAGATATAGTATGCCTTTCTCAAAGGAGGCCCTTCCCACGAAGAGGATGCTATTCTCTTCTGGTCGCTCAAATTCCTCGCTCCGGCTTTTCACCTCGTCAAGCTCGAAGGTGCGCGTAAAGTTCGGCAGATAGGCAACTTGAGACTCGCTGTAATTGTTTTGCAGGACGCAGGCGCGCATGGCCTCGCTCTCTATGATTAACTTGTCCACCTTCCTGTGCAGGAGATATGTATAGTACCGCGGCAGGGCGGACCTTCCATCAATAGTAAAGTGAAGCAGGTCCGGCCAGAGGCAGCCCTCGGTGAGGCATTTGGCGCCCAGCGGGTAGGGGCATATTTCCTGATTCTTGCGCAGTATCCGCCAGTTGTTAAAGCAGTAGAGCCGGGGGTCGTGTATGGAACGCACCGTGGGGGCGGCCTTTATGGCCTCGCTTATGACAAAGGGGTTCTGCAGGTTGTGTATGTGGATTACGTCCGGCCTCTCACTGGCAAGGATTTCTCGTATCGTTCTTTTTGCCCTTTTTGCCCTTAAAAGATAATCTAGCATATTCCATGAGGCAGGCTGGAGGTCGAGGTCGTGGACAATATGCTCCTTCCTCTTGCCCGTCTTTCTGTTCTCCGGGTAGTCGTTGGTAACTATGACGTTCTCTACGTCCCCTTTTTGTTCCAGGGCGTTAAGGGTATCAAAGAGGAGTTTTTCAGCCCCGCCTATAGGGCGGTAATGGTCGCATAAGTGCAGTACTTTCATCTCAGCCTTTCCTTCCTTCTTCTTTCATATCAACAAGACGGACCCCTTTACTTTCAAACACCATCTTCTTCCCTCCTTTTTTCAGACGCAGCAGGCACCCGAAGCCCAGGAGGGCCAGCCTGAAGAGCGGGTTAAAGACAACGGAGAGCCCAAGATTCAAGGAGAACCCGGGAAGGGCCCGTAGCTTTCTGTAAAAAGCCTTCTTTACCTCGTCATCGGTGAGCCTCATTAGAGTGCTGCCGTTCTGCGCCTCGATGTAAAACTTCTTCGGACGCACTATGGGTAAGAAGGCGGCAAGAAGCAGCTGGGGCGTCTCGGCGTTGTAAAATACAATATCGTAACTCCTCTTTCTGAAGAGGTTGAAGGCCTTTAAAAACTTCTTCGTCCTGTCAACCATACCCAGGGTGTCAATAAATACATTCAGGTCCTTTATATTCCAGGCCTCTCTGTTCTTGAAGTAACGGTCGCTGTGCCACTGGTAGCAGAATACGTCGAGCTCGCAGCCTTCGCCCACCTTGGCGAGGGTCTCGGCAAAGGTAGAGGCCGGGGAAAAATCCATGTAGAGAATTGACCGGGCCTTTCTGTTGTGTTTCTCCTCGAACTCTTCAAGTACCTTGTAAAGGTCCTGGAACTCGGCGAGGTAATAGGCCTTCTCCATGTCTTCACGGGGAAACCCCGGCATCTCAAAGGGGATGGTAAGGGTGGTGGAAAAATGCGATGACTCCTTGATGTCCATGAGTATCTTGCCTTCGCGCTTTATGACATCGTATACCTCGGTATAGGGGTAGGGGTTTAGAATGCCGTAGGTGAAGTGGCTTAGCCCCAGGCTCTGCTGGAATTTTATGGTCTTCTTTATGCCTTCGAGGGTGTCGCCGGGAAGCCCTATTATAAAGTAACCCACGGCCTCCATGCCGGCGGCCTGTATGCATTTTACGGCGTTGACTATGGCCTCAAGGGGCTCGCCCTTTTTTATGCTCTCAAAAATTTTGGCGTCGCCTGATTCCACGCCCAGGGCCACGCTGGTGCAGCCGGCTTTTTTCATGAGCCGCGCGAGCTCCATGTCAATCTTATCGGCCCTTATGCCGTTATGGCAGTACCAGCTGAGGTTCATTCCACTCTCAATGAGGAGGCGGCAGAATTTCTTGGCCCTCTCCACGCGCAGGGTGAAGTTATCGTCCAGTATCTCAAAACTCTTTATGCCGTACTTCTCAGTAACGGTCTTAAGCTCCGCCATTATATTCTCCGGAGTCCGCGCCCGCCACTTTTTGCTGCTCACCACTCCCACGCAGCAGTATGTGCAGGGATAGGGACAGCCCCGGCTCGTTATCATGGGGTAGCGGAACCCTTTGAAGCTGAAGTGCTCAATGGCCTCAAGTGAAGGGGCGGGCAGGGAGTCAAGGTCTTCTATGTATTCGCGCTTTGTGGCTATTATCTTTTTTCCGTCCCTGTAGGCGATGCCCGCTACTTTTTTCGGGTCCCCGCCCTGCTCAAGCCTCTTTACGAGCTCTAAAAAACTCGCGTCAGACTCGCCGATAAAGCAGTACTCTATCTCCGGGTTTTCAAGGAGGCACTCTTCATAGGCAAGGGTTACGTGCGCCCCTCCGGCAACGTGCACTGCTTTATCATATTGCTTTTTTATGGCCTTTGATAGCAGAAGCGCAGCATTGGCCGTGGCGGTTTTCAGCGAAAAGCCTATAACCCCGGGGCCGTACTCTTCGGCCTTTTTGCCCACTACCTCTGGCGGGTCATCCGTGGCGTTTACGTCAAGTATCAAGACCTCGTGGCCATTGGCCAGGAGGGACCCCGCAAGATAGCAGAGCCCGAGGTTTGTGCTGCCTTTCTGCCAGCCCGGGGGGTTTACAAGAAGTACCTTCATTTGCCTTTACTCCCTTTTATCTTGGATGCAAGCGCGCCCATAGACCTTAGAGAGAGGCCGAGGGCCGCTCTTGAGACGGCCTTTGCCCTGATCGTGGCGCTCTGCCTCGTTATCTCGTTCAAGTTGTGTCTCGGGCTGAAGCCGAGTATCTTCTTTGCCTTTGTTATATCAAACTTGGCCTTCGGGTTATCGGCGCATACGTGGAATATATCAAAGTCTATTGTATTGTTATCAATGGCGAGCCTGAAGGCCTCGACTACGTCGTCTATGTGAACGGCGCCGAGCCAGTGTCTGGCAAGGGGGTTTGCCGGGGCCGTTACATCATGTTTGGGCACGACCATGGCAGTTCTCAGGCATATTACCTTCATCCCGTGCTCCGCCGCATAACACTCACAGAGTTTTTCCGATATGTATTTGCTCGTGCCGTACATGCCGTCGCTGGGTTTGCATTGGTCGGTCTCCATTATGAGCCTCGGGGTGGCCCGAAAGCCAACGGCGCAGACGGAGCTGCAGTAAACGACTTTTTTAACCTTGCGCCGCGCCGCGGCCTCAAGGACGTTGAAGGTCCCAACGGTGTTGACATTAAAGTACTCCTCATCGCTTATACCCGTGCCGTCCGTGGTGGCCGCGGCAAGGTGCAGCACAACGTCCATGCCCTCCGAGGCTTTCTCAAGGTCGGAGAGGGCCTTAATATCGCCCTTGAAAAACTCTTGACCTTCTACGGGAGTCCTGCCGAAGACACGGAGTTTATATTTGGAGCCATAGGCCTTTATAAAGGCCTTGCCAACGTAGCCGCTGGCTCCGGTTATAAGTATATGTCTCATGCCCCTCCCATGCCGAGCATCTCTTGAAGACTTCTTTTTATCTTGTACGGAGACCTCAACAGGGCCTCCGGTTCCAGCACCCTTATGAAATCCGCGTCCAGCACAGGGCGCCCGTCGAGGAGCCTGCCCGCGTCAAACTCATCGACTACGGCCAGCACCTCGAAGCCGAGTCTGCGCAGCAGCGCTATATTCAGCCCATGTGTTCCGTAGACAACAACACGTCTGCGGCCCGCGAGAAAGTAGGGCAGATACAAGAGGCTCGTTAAGGTGGCAAGGAGAGAACTGTCCTGCTTCAGCCTTTTCTCCGCGCCATTGCCCCGCCTCTCCTGAATGAGGTCGAGGAGCCCCTGCGCACCGTTGCGCAGCTCCATCATGCGCTCCGAGGAGAGCGCCTCGTTGTCCATCATGGCCTCAAAGCCCGTAATACCCTCAAGGTCAAGGCCCTTGATTGCGTTGTGTTCCATGGCCCAGTCGTAAAGGCCCGTGCCGAGGTACGGCGTGGCTACCGTAAACTGCGAGACATCGGCGTCAAGGGTAACGGCGTACTCTATTGTCTCCATTACGCTCTCAATATCGTCTCCGGGCAGCCCTATTATAAAAAAACAGAAGGTATGCACGCCGAGCTCCCTGCATATGCGCACCATGGCCTTTGTATGGACCGCGTCAAGGGGTTTTCTTCCAACCTTCTCGCATACCTTTGCGCTGGCGCTCTCTATACCCATATTTATCCCCATACATCCGGCCTTGCTCATAAGCCCTATTAGCTCCTCATCGAGGGTGTCTACCCGTGTCTCGCATCTCCACGAAATCCCGTGGCCCGCACGGATGAGCCCTTCGCATATCTCCACCACCCGTTCTCTATCAAGGGTGAACTCCGCATCGCGAATGATGAGGTTCTTCACATCAAACTCGCGCTTTAGAAAAGCTATCTCGTCAAGCACGTTTTTCGCGGACCTCTTCCTGTATCTTGTGCCCTGGGCCACGGGATAGGGGCAGTAACTGCATGAAAAGGGGCACCCGCGGCTGGTCTGCAAAAAGAGCGTGGGGCTCTGCGGCGGCATTATGTCTCCGGCGGTATATGCCTTGTAGGGCAGAAGGCCCCAGGCCGGAAAAGGCAGGCCGTCAAGGTCCTCGATGGGAGCGCGACTCTTATTTTTTATTATCTTCTTTCTTCCCTTATACCAGAGCCCCGCGGTTCTGCTGAACCCCTGGAGGGCGATATCCCTGATGGTATACTCGGCCTCGCCGAGGATTATGGCGTCTACATGGGGGTTTGCCAGAACATCGTCGGGCACGACGCCCACATGGGGGCCGAAGAAGACGACTTTTGTCTTCAGCGCCTCTTTAATCCTCCCGGAGACCTCGGCGTCCCATGAGAATGTTGGCGTGGAGGTCCTTATGAAGACCATTTTGGGACGGTCTTTTTTAAGCTCTGCAATGAGTTTCTCAACCGTCAGGCCGCTGCCAAGGCACTCTATAACCCTTGCCTCTACCTTGCTCTCTTCGAGCACGGCCACAATGTAGGGCAGGTCCGTGGGCGGTATGACGACCTCGCATTCAGGCGGGTAGCATTGGCCGAAGCCGCCCATCATGTCTTTATTAGAGACCCTTCCCGGAGGGCTCGGAGGATTAACTAAGGCTATCATTTTTTGTCCTGCCCTCTATACCTTTCTGAAGTTCCATGTGCAGGGTATCCTGACCTGTCCGCTGTAAGGCAGTGAGGCCGAAGCGGCCCTTACCACGAAGGAGTAAACCCTGTCATGGAGATCGTATATGATGTTGCCCGTCTCGTCGTGTATTGCCAGCGTTACAAAATATGCGCCTTCCAGAAAAATTCCCTCTATGTGGTACTCCACCTTCCACTGGCCCTCAAGGCTCGGGGGGGCGGACTTTGTGGTAAGTGTATTGAAGCCCCCGAGGTAAATCCCGGTCTCGCTGTAAACGATAGCCCCGAAGACGGGGTTATCTACCTTGATGCTGGCGGTAATATCGGCCTTTATGACGATTGTCTGCCCCACCCCGAATATAGCCGTCTCATTTGCCTCTTCATTATAGAAAGCCACGTTGCTGAGGGAGACCATCTTAGACTCTCCCTGGTCTCCTGGCCCGCCGGGCCAGATACTCTCGCGGGCCCTCTCGGCCGCCCTCTCGGCCGCGCCGCTCATGTACTTGTCAATAGTGTCGTCGGTCTTGCGG
Source organism: Thermodesulfobacteriota bacterium (assembly GCA_046753945.1). Classification (GTDB taxonomy): domain Bacteria; phylum Desulfobacterota; class GWC2-55-46; order GWC2-55-46; family JADFVP01; genus JAJRZX01. The sequence continues at coordinate 12,920 of JBHHUW010000023.1, read as the reverse complement.
TCATACTCAAGCGTTCCGTTATCAAGGAGTATGACCCTGTCGCAGAGCGTCTTTATGGTGCGCATATCGTGTGAGACGATTAAGAGGTTTTTATCGCTGTTTCTGAATTCCTCTATTTTTTTGAGGCTCTTAACCTGAAACTCCATATCCCCCACGGCAAGGGCCTCGTCCACTATGAGTATATCGGGTGAGACATGGAGGGCCGAGGCGAATGCGAGCCTTACGAACATACCACTTGAGTAGGTCCTTACGGGCTCATCAATAAAATCTCCGATATCAGCGAACTCGGCTATCTCGGTGAGTCTATCGCGCATCTCATCCTTTGAGATGCCCATGACCGCGCCGTAAAAAAAGACGTTGTCCCTGCCCGTGAACTCGGGATGGAAACCCGCGCCCAGCTCAAGGAGGGCCGAGATCTTGCCGTTCACCGCTATCTCGCCCTTTGTGGGCTGCATGATGCGGCAGAGCAGCTGAAGCAGGGTGGATTTGCCGCTTCCGTTTCTGCCTATTATGCCCACACTCTCGCCCTTTTTTATCTCAAAGGAGATATCCTTGAGGGCCCAGAACTCCTTATGGTATTTTTTCCTGAAAGGATGCAGAACTTCCTTGACCCCGTCGGCCACGGATTTGTATCTGCGGTACTTCTTGCTCATGCTCTGAACGCTTATTACAGTATCCATGTTTTTTACAGCATCTCCGCGAAGAGGGGTTTCAGCCGCCGGAAAAACACTCCGCCTATGCCGAAGGTGACAAAAGAAACAACTCCAAAATACGCAAGGTCGAGTGGCGGCAGAGCGTGGCCCGCCAGAAGGGCGTACCTGTACCCCTCTACAAAGTGGAAAATGGGGTTGAGCTTAAGAACAAAGAGGTGTCCCGGGGGCACGAAAGACGCCGGATAGACAATGGGTATCATGAAGAACATGCCCATGATAAGTATGTTAAGTATCTGCCCGATATCTCTTAAAAAGACGTTTGCGCTGGCAAGTATCCAGGCGAGGCCCACGGTGAAGACCGAGGCAAAGAAGAGGTATACGAAGATAAGGGGCATGGCCGGGTTGAGCCTTACGCCTCCGAATAAAAGAAGAATCATAAGAAGGACGATGCCGATAAAATGGCTTACCAGGTTGCTGAATACGTTTGTTACGGGCAGGACCTCGGAAGGAAAGCCCGTTGACCTCTTAACAAGGTTCTTGTTCGAGAGTATTGTCTCCGTAGAGGCGCTGAGGGTCTGCGCGAAGAACTGCCACGGCACTATGCCGCAGAGCAGAAAGAAAAGGAAGCTATCCGTGCCATATGTGGGGTCGGGTTTGGATTTAAAGAAAACTCCGAAGACTATTCCGTAGATGGCGAGCAAAAAAAGCGGGTTGAAGATCGCCCATGCAAAGCCGAAAAGGCTTCCAACATAACTGGCCTTAAGCTCCCTTATGGTGAGCATCCAGAGCAGGTACCTGTCCCTGAAGAGTTTTTTAGTAAAGTCGAAAAATATAAAAAAATCTTTTTTCATCTTCTATCTCTTCCCGTATTGGCTTTCATAGTACTTCATATACTCGCCGGAGATTATGGCCTCCCACCAGGGGCGGTTTTTAAGGTACCATTGCACGGTCTTTTCCATGCCATGCTCAAAGTCCGTCGTCGCCTGCCAGCCCAGCTCGCGCTCTATCTTCTCGCTGTCTATGGCATAGCGCCTGTCGTGGCCCGCGCGGTCCTTGACAAAGGTAATAAGTTGCTTTCGAGGGCCCTCAAAGGGGTATTGTCCGGCGAGCTCCTCGTCTTCAGAGGTCATCTTGTCCACAATCGAGCAGACAAGGCGAACGATGTCGATGTTCTTCTGCTCATTCCTGCCGCCTATGTTATATACCTCGCCGGGTATGCCTTTACCCATGACGGCCTCGACGGCGGCGCAGTGGTCTTCCACGTATATCCAGTCACGCACGTTCTGCCCGTCGCCGTAGACAGGCAGTTTTTTTCCTTTGAGGGCGTTTATTATTATAAGGGGTATTAGTTTCTCGGGAAACTGATATGGCCCGTAGTTGTTCGAGCAGTTAGTCGTCACGACGGGCAGGCCGTATGTATGGTAATAGGCGCGCACAAGGTGGTCTGAGGCCGCTTTACTCGCCGAGTATGGAGAGTTTGGCTGGTAGGGCGTAGTCTCAGTGAAAAAACCCGTCTCGCCGAGAGAGCCGTAGACCTCGTCTGTTGAGACGTGGACAAAACGCTTTTTACTTCCGTCCTTACCGTCAATGAGCCAGTTTTTTTTCGCCGCCTCAAGAAGGGTGAAGGTCCCCATGATGTTGGTCTCTAAAAAGACCCTCGGCCCCAGTATGGAGCGGTCCACATGGGACTCGGCGGCAAAGTTCACAACCTTATCAAAGTTTTTTTCGTCGAAAAGCCTCTCTACGAGCCCCGTCTCCTCGATGCCGCCTCTTACAAAGCAAAAGTTCGGCTGCTCTTCAAGCCCACTGAGGTTGTCGAGGTTTCCGGCGTAGGTGAGGGAATCAAGGACCGTAACCGAGGCCCCGGGACGGCCCTTAAGGATACGGCGCACAAAGTTGCTGCCTATGAAACCCGCGCCGCCTGTGACGAGTATATTCTCAGCCATTTTTTTATCCCCTTTCCTCTCTGAGTTTCTTGAGCATATTGATAAGCGATGTCCGCCAGTGAGGCATGCTCACGTTAAGCGTTTTTTTTATCTTTGTGGTATCAAGCACAGAGTACGCCGGCCGCGCCGCCGGCGTGGGGTAGGCCGAGGTGGGTATGGGCTCCACGGTCCCGCACTTCAGCTTCATCCCCATGCCCCGGGCCTCCTCTACAATGGCAAGGGCAAAGTCATACCAGCTTGCCGTTCCTTCATTGGAGTAATGGTATAGCCCGAAGGGGGGGGCCTGAGGCCCTTTTCCACTCAGCCCCTCAATCATCTGCGTTATCACCCCGGCAAGGTCCACTGTCCAGGTGGGCGTGCCTATCTGGTCGCTTACTACCCGCAGGGTCTCTTGTTCTCCGGCGAGCCTCATGATGGTCTTTACAAAGTTAGGACCATGGGCTCCGTAGAGCCAGGAGGTCCTTATAATGATATGCGGGGGACAAGACTCCCTTACGGCCTCCTCTCCGGCGAGTTTGGACTGCCCGTATACGCCAAGCGGCGCTGTCTTGTCTTCCTCTTTATAAGGAGTGGTCTTCGTCCCGTCAAAGACAAAGTCCGTTGATATATGAATAAGTACGGCCCCTGTGGCCGAGCTTGCCAGGGCAAGGTTTTTTGCTCCCTCGCAATTTACGGCAAAGGCCTTCTCACGCTCCTTCTCGGCAAGGTCCACCTTTGTATAGGCCGCCGTGTTGATGATAATAGAGGGGGCCTCTTTTTCCATTACAGAGAAGACGGCCCCTTTGTCTGTAATATCAAGGTCTTCTCTGCCATAGCACGCAATGGCCCGGCCCGGCGTCTTCACCACGGAGGCCACGTCCGTGCCGAGCTGACCGTGGGCGCCTGTGATTAAAATCTTTTCACTTTTATTCAATAGACCTCTTTTTCCCTCACCATAGCCCCCTCTCGAAAACCCCCTTAATCAAGGATATAGGGCGAGTCAGGAAGGTCTTCGTATCTTATCTCATCTACTGGCTCAGTCTTACCCTCGCCCCTGAAGAGGCGGTTTGGAAAATTTACCACCAGCCCGTTAGCTGTGCCTACGTTCTTATATGCGTGTATTACGCCGGGGGGAACGATAACAATTTTCGGGTCTTTTTCTCCGGCCAGCTCCACCTGCTTGACCTTGAACGTAGGGGAATCTTCTCTACCGTCCCAGAGATATATTTTGAAGGTAGACGGCCCTGCAAAGCAGAAGTAATCGGTCTGATACCTGTGTTCATGAGGGCCCCGCGCCACTCCCGGCGCTGTCATGGATATATAGCTCATAGCGGGTAGAACCGTGCCCGCCACCTCGTCGGAGCGGAACATCTCCATGAGCCAGCCCCGCTCGTCAGAATACCTCGTAAGGTCAGAGAGCAGAACACCCTCAATTACTCCTTTATCACTCATGCTCAGACCTCCACCACGGAATCATCGCCCACCATGAGCCTAAGGGCCTTGTGCTTATGGCGGCATTTAATGACTCGCGCGTCCCGTCCTATGAGGCTGTCCTCAAGGCGGTCCACATGGTTCACCTCTGTGCCGGAAAAAATAACAGAGTGCTCTATTATGGATTTTTTTATTTTCGAGCCCTCGCCGACGCTGGTAAAGGGGCCGATGAAGCTGTCTTTCACTACAGTGCCGGGGCCTATGACAACGGGCCCGCGGAGCGTGCTGTTCTTAATTTTGGCGCCCTCGCCTATGGTGACGCGCCCGGTTATTGTTGACTGGTCGTCAACCTCACCACTGATGTCCCGGCCAAACCACTCATCAAGGACAATGGTATTGGCGGCCAGCAGGTCGTCCTTCTTGCCTGTGTCGAGCCACCATGTATCGAGAATTTTACTGCGCACCTTGGCCCCGGAGGTGATAAGCTCCTGAATGGCGTCGGTAATCTCCAGCTCGCCCCGGGCAGATGGTGTAATCCGGGAGATGGCCTCGTGTATGGCCGCGGTAAAGAGATAGACCCCCACGAGGGCGAGGTTGGACTTTGGCTCAGCGGGTTTTTCCACGAGCCTTAGTATCTCTCCGTCGGGTTTTATCTCGGCGATGCCGAAGGAGGAGGGGTTTTCCACTGGTTTTAATAGTATGGCCGCCTCGGCATGGCCGGCTTCACCATCACTCTCGGCCATGAAGGCATCTGTAAAGTCCGTTATCCTTGAGCCAATAAGGTTATCGCCAAGATACATTACAAAGGGGTCCTTGCCGAGAAAATCCTCGGCCGTAATCACGGCGTGGGCAAGGCCCCTGGGCTCGGCCTGCAGTATGTATGTAATGGATAGACCCCACTTCTCACCGCCGCCTACTGTCTCCTTTATCTCCTCGCCTGTCTCAGGGGATATTATCATGGCCACTTCTTTTATCCCGGCCCGCTCCAGGTTATCGAGTATGTAAAAGAGTATGGGCCTGTTGGCTATGGGTACGAGCTGCTTTGCCCCCGTATATGTAAGAGGCCGCAGGCGTGTGCCCTTGCCGCCGCTGAGGATAAGGGCCTTCATCGTGCCCCTGCGGCCGTTCTTCTTCCCCGGATTTTTCGGGTCTTGTCCCTTTGTCACAGAGAACCCCCTTTTGTTGTCCTGCTTCGTTCTTTACTGTACCACTCTATGGTCTTCTTGAGCCCTTCTCTAAAGTCAATCCCTGCACTGAACCCGAAACCCTGTTTTGCCCTTGTTGTATCAGTGCATCTTCGGGGCTGACCATCGGGTTTTGTCCTGTCCCAGAGGATCTCCCCCTTGAAGGCCGTAAGCTCAGCGATAAGCTCTACAAGGTCCTTAATGGATATCTCAAAACCCGCGCCAAGGTTTACGGGCTCTGAGCTGTTGTACTTTTCTGTAGCAAGAATAATGCCCTCGGCAGCGTCCTCGACATACAGGAACTCCCGCGTGGCGCGGCCCGTACCCCATACAGTAATGGAGCTTGCCTTGGCCTCCCGGGCGTCAAGGCATTTTTTTATAAGGGCCGGTATAACATGGGAGCTCCCGGGGTCAAAATTATCTCCCGGGCCGTAAAGGTTTACGGGCAGAAGGAAGATGGAGTTGAAATCGTACTGGTCTCTGTATGCCTGCGACTGTACAAGGAGCATCTTCTTGGCAAGGCCGTAGGGGGCGTTTGTCTCCTCGGGGTAGCCATTCCAGAGGTCCTCCTCCTTAAAGGGCACGGGTGTAAACTTTGGGTATGAGCAGATGGTGCCAATGGCCACGAATTTTTCCACGCCCCTTTTTCTCGACTCCTCCATGAGTTGAAGGCCCATCATGAGGTTATCGTAAAAAAACGAGCCCGGGTTATCGCGGTTGGCCCCTATGCCGCCTACCCTGGCCGCGAGATGTATGACTATGTTGGGGGAGGCGGCCTCCAGAACCCTCCGGCAGTCCTCTCCCTCTACAAGGTCATACTCAGAGCTTCTGGGTATGAAAATTGTTCCACAGCCCTTTGCCCGTAGCTTCCCGGCCACAAAAGAGCCTAAAAAACCCCCGCCGCCTGTGAGGAGCACTTGTTTCTCAGACCACTTCCACATAATTTTACGCTAAATCCTCATTTGCTTGCATACAAGTTCAATCTTCCAGATGCCGCCGCAATAAGGCCTCTCCACGTCTCTACCGGAGTGTCCATCACCCACATATAATCTCCACCAACGGTTACCTCAGTCTCTTCAGCCAGTCTCCGCCGCTTATATCAAATATACGCCCCTCTTCAACCCCGCACTTTAAGAGCAACTCCTTTATGGCAGAGCCGCCTCTAAAAGAGGTAATTACCACAACATCATACTCAAGGTCCTGTAAATCTTCAACTCTCCTGATGGGAAGAGAGAAAAAATTTCCTTCCTTCTTCTCATCAATGACCCCGGCAAGGGTGAGGCCGCGCTCCATAAGGGAGAGATAGGCGATCTCCGCTGTCTCGTCTACGCCGCAAAAGACGATTTTTCTGCGCTTTGAGTGCAGAAGGGCCTCAAAAAGCCGCTGAAAATCCTTTCTCGCCACCTTGTACAGGTTGGTAAAGTTCTGAAGGTGCTGGTACGTTAGGCGCGATTTCTCCGCCAGCCCCCGGGGCGTGAGATAATAACTGTACCGCTTCCTCGGTATGGTGGATACAGTTATGTAGCCCCTTGAGGCAAGGTTTTTAAGGTACGAGTTCACAAGCCCCAGCGCAAGGCCCAGCCTCTGGCTGAGGTCCCTCTGTGTGATGTGATGGTCGCGGGAGATTTCGTCAAGGAGAAGCAGGGACCTGTACTCGTTGTTCTTGTCGAGATTGTTCATAAAATGAACAGTAACATGGGCCGCCCCTTCTGTCAAGGTTAATGTTCATAAAATGAACGCCTCCTCAGCGCCTTGCCGCACCGCGCCTCGGCCTCTTCTGGTACCTGTTTACGGCATTTACGTGCTCATTGTAGGACCTTGAAAAATAATGGGTGCCATCGTTCTTTGAGACAAAGTAAAGGTATTCTGAGTCAGCCGGAGAGATGGCCGCCATTATGGCCTCTTTGCCGGGGTTGGCAATTGGCCCCGGCGGCAGGCCGTAATGAAGGTACGTATTATAGGGGGATTTTATCTTTAGATCCTTTTTCCGGATATTGCCGTCAAAAAATGCCCTCATGGCGTAGATGACAGTGGGGTCGCTCTGCAGCCTTATCCCTTTATTAAGCCTGTTGTGAAAGACCGAGGATATGATGGGCCTCTCCGGCGGCGCGTTGGTCTCCTTCTCGATGATGGAGCCAAGGGTTACGGCCTTCTTCATATCCATACCCTTTTTGCGCGCTAACCTCTTAAACTCCCTGCCGTAGACCTCTTTGAAGCGGTTTGCCATTACGGAGATTATCTCCAGAGAGGTCATGTCCTTTCGGAGCCTGTATGTATCGGGAAAGAGATAACCCTCCAGCGTGGGGCCGGGGAGCTTTAGTTTTTTCACAAGGGTCTTGTCGGCTGCGCGGGTGATAAAATCCTCACTAACTGCAAGGCCTTTAGCCTCAAGAAGAGCGGCAATATCCCTTACGGCGTAACCCTCGGGCACGGTTACGGTGTACTGCTTTGACTCGCCCCTCATTAAGATACCTATAATCATCACCGGGGTCATGGCGGCGCTTAGCTCATACTCACCTGCCTTTGTATTTCTCTGGGCGCCCATGATGCGGGCGGCAAAGAGGAAGCGTCCTTTCGAGGCGATGAGCCCGGCGGAGTTCAACTGCCGGGCAACTTCACCGAATGAGGCACCACGCTTTATTGTGATGGCCTTAAGGGTCTTGTCCTGGCCCGCGGGACCGTAAAATGTAATATAGAGATGGGTACTGAGCAGGATGGCAAGAATCGCGATGACTAAGAAACCCCTCTCAAGGCGTTTTGTCATGAACAGGTTCCTTATTTGTCTGGTCTCTCACGGGCCGTTCCTGCGGCTCTCAAGAAAGCCCTGAAGTATATAGGCGGCCGCGCTCTTATCCACAACCTCCCTGCGCCGGGCCCGTGAGAGGTCAGCCTCAAGAAGAACACGCGTAACAGCGGCGGTGGAAAACCTCTCGTCCCAGCACCGCACCGTAAGGCCCGTGGCCTGCTGCAGGGCCGCGGCAAAGTCCCTTGCCTCACGGGCCCTTGGCCCCTCGCTTCCATTCAGGTTTAGAGGCAGGCCAAGGACAATTTCTCCTACATCGTATTCTTTTATAATCTCTGTAATAGCCCTCAAAAGGCTCCGTCGTCCAGAGGACTTTATGGTCCGCAGCGGCGTTGCGACAAGACCCGCCTCATCACTAATGGCAACCCCTGTCCTTTTTTTGCCAATATCAAGGCCAAGTACCCTCATCTATTCAATATACCCTTACCCCTCTATCCCTTCAAGCATTTCTTGACTTTAAAGGGTCCTTAATATATTATCACCACCGAATCATGGCGCTGAACTACTGGAAAAGGGCGGTTAACTCAGCGGTAGAGTGCCACCTTCACACGGTGGAAGCCACAGGTTCAAACCCTGTACCGCCCACCATTGCCCGGTATGGCCTTGCCACAGTACACCAGGACAACAGTCTTTGCCGTTGTTTTTTTGAAGACACTCAAAAAAAACCCCCTACAACAGATAAAATAATTGACACGCCTCTCTAATAATGGTTATATTCTGACTTTCCCGCGTGAACGGTCTATGCATTTAGCCTTTTATACATAAATTATTGATTCAAAGCCCCTCTTATGGTAATATGTAACCATATTATAAAGGGTGTTGTTACCTTATATTTATTTCGGGCAGACAAAAATTTAAAGTCTGCTTCGCTTTTAACCGTATTAAGATATGAGAGGTGAGAACGAGGGGTGAGAGGGGCAGGGGCAGATTAAACGGGTAAATTACCACCTCTCTGTGACGCGGTAGTTTTAAGGTCTTGATCTTCTGAGAGGCCTCTCTTTGAATTACATAGAAAGACTAAAAGGTAGGGGGGGAACTATTAGGTCTTACCCCTTTATATTATAAGAATAAGGGAGAATAGTGTCATGGGCGTTAATTATATTGAGACAATCGAACGCATGAGATGGGCCGGCAAGCTCAAAAACGACTCTGCCGTGGCAAGGGTGCTGGGCGTTACGCCTCAGGCCCTCTCAAATTATAAAAAAAGAGGCGAGATGCCCACGGATCTTGTCTTGAGGTTCGCCGAGATTCATGCCCTCTCCGTTGACTGGCTTATATCGGGCAAGGGTGAGATGTACAGGTTCGGAGGCGTCCCGGGCAACGAGGATTACCTCATGGCCGCCGAAGAGGCCATGGCATATGGCCGGGACCCCTCGCACAGGGGCTGCGATTTTTTCGGCACCCTTGATGCCGATGAGATAATCCTTGTTGGAAAACTCCTCAAAGTGCTCCGCTCATCGGACCAGACCCTCTCCGGCGCACTTAAATGCACCCTGGATACCTTTCTACATAAAATAGATGAGAGCGATGGCACGCCGAGGCAGGATCAGGATGCCGCGCCTTCTTCCATAGCGCCGGGACAGAACAGGTAATATAAACAAGGGGCAAAGGCCCTGTATCAAAGGCTCTGAGCCGCTGAACCCGGCTTGGCAGCAAAGACCCCCGCGAAATGCAGAGAGTTTTGGGTGATAATCACCAGACGGCCAGCTCTCTTACCTTCTCGTACCCTGCGAGCCCAATCCTTCCCTCCAGCTTTTTTTAATACAGTGTCTCTGCCGTCTGTGGTCTAAGATGACTACACTTTTTCGGGCCTCCTTTCATGGGGTCTCCTTTTTTATTTCCCCCCCTCTCAGAGCACGGACCTTCCGTTATTGACCGGACCCTCTCTATATGGTATTTTTTAGCATTATTGGAGAGGCGAATTTTTTTATCCACTTTATCCACCCTGAACCCATCATAAGATGACTGGTCTTGAGTACACTATACTCCAACCCTGGCTGAACCTATGCGGAAAGGGCCGAGTCTACAGCGGGCTTGGCAGCCATGAAGAGTCCTTATTGTCCTCGCCGGACTCCATGACCGAGCTCCTTGAAGGCATCTTTAAGATAGAGGTAGAGGTCTCGCCTGTGATTAGAGAGCGTAGGCTCATGGACAGGCAGAGCGCCGTGTATCTGCAGGCCCAGGAGGGGGGCGAGGCCCTGGCGCGCGCGGTCTGGATAAAGGCCGAAAAAAAGCCCCTTATCTATGCCTTCTCACTCATACCCGTGGAGAGCGTGGAACAAGGTCTTCTGGCCATACTTGAGGGCCAGGACCCTGAACCCATAGGAAGGACACTTAACAGGAACGCTATCCCATTTAGCAAAAAAAACATGGAGGCAGGCGTTATAAGGTGCGCTGCCGTGGCAGAGGGACTTCACCTGCCAGTGGAAAACGCCTTTTTTGCCAGACGTTACGTGCTAAGCGGAGAGAGGGCGGGGGAGGTGGCCATAAAGGCGGCTATTATAGAGGTCTTTAGCCCCGAGCTTATCTCAACTGAGTCTATTAAGGCCTGAGCACGGGGTAAAGGGGGCAAAAAACCTCTACAGGAGAGAGCAGGAATGAGTGCTGCCATAACGGGAGTCAAGAAGCTACAGGCCTATACAGAGCTTATAAGGCTGCCAAAGCAATACGGCACGCTTCTTGTGCTCTGGCCCACACTATGGTCTCTTTTCCTGGCCTCAGAAGGAGTGCCCGAGGCCCGGTATCTTGTAATATTCATCATCGGTACCTTTCTCATGCGGAGCGCGGGCTGTGTGATTAATGATATTGCCGATAGAAAGTTCGACCCCCTTGTGGAGAGGACGCGCTTGAGGCCCCTTGCCGCCGGCACGCTTACGGTAAGAGAGGCCCTTGCGGCCTTTGTGGTGCTCTCTGCTCTGGCCTTTGTGCTCGTCTTATTTCTAAACCGCCTTACAATCGTCCTGGCCTTTATGGGCATCGCCCTTGCCGTAGTCTATCCCTTTGTGAAGAGGGTGAGCCACCTGCCCCAGGCTGTACTTGGCATGGCCTTTGGCTGGGGGGCCGTCATGGCGTGGTCCGCTGTTAATAACACCGTATCAAGCGCGGCTTTTCTTATCTTTATCGCAAATATTTTCTGGTCCATGGCCTATGATACGATGTACGCCTTGATGGACATTAGAGACGACAAGAGGGTTGGAGTAAAGTCCACGGCCATACTCTTTGGTTCCCGTGTATACGGGGCCCTTGTCTGCCTGTACATCTGCTTTGGACTTGCCATGGCAGGGACGGGTCTGCTCCTCGGCCTTGGCCTTTATTATTACGCAGGAATCATACTGGCACTGGCGGCTTTTTTGCTCGTGGTAAAAGCCCTTAAGAATAACCCCGTGCCGGCAACAGCTTTTAAGGGTTTTCTTGCCAACGCCGCGCTTGGCGGTTTTATCCTTGTCTTCATAGCCATGGACGTGGTGCGTGTATAAGGTTAGTTTCGCGGGGCCCAGGGTGCAGATTCAATTAAGTTAAGTTTGTTCCCCACTGTTTTTTCCAGCGGGGCGATGATGTGTCTTCAGTAGTAGAGAGATTGTCCCCATTCTGGTTTTCTTTGTCTTACTTTCTTTTTTCCAAAAGAAAGTAAGGGAGGTATTTTAGTTATGGCTGTATTCAGTGATATGCGGGAATTTCTTGCTCATCTTGAGGGTAAAGGTCTCTTAAAGCGGGTCTCTGTAGAGGTGGACCCCGTGCTTGAGGTAGCTGAGATTATGGAGCGCCTTGTGCAGAAGGGCGGTGTGGCTGTTATTTTCGAGAATGTAAAGGGTTCGGATATGCCCATTGTTGCCAACCTTTACGGCACGCGCGAGCGGGTGGGACTTGGCCTTGGCGTAGGGGAAGACGAGTTTATAAAGATAGGCGAGTTTATTGCCATGCTTCAAAAGCCCACCCCGCCCGAGGGGCTCTGGGACGCCGTGAAAAAAATACCCTTTTTCGGTAAGGCCCTTACGCTTGGGCCAAAGATTGTATCCAATGGACTCTGCCAGGAGGTGGTGCGTAAGGGGGCAGAGGCTTCGCTAAAGGGTATCCCAATAATACAATGCTGGCCCGGGGACGTGGCCCCTCTTATCACCTGGCCCCTTGTGGTGACAGGTTCGCCCGAGGGAAAGACCCCGCAGAACGTTGGCATTTACCGTATGCAGGTCCTTGATGATAAGCGGCTCATCATGCGCTGGCTCCGTCACCGGGGCGGGGCAAGGCACCTTGAGTTATGGAAGGAGGCCAATAAACCCATGCCCGTGGCAATAGCCCTTGGCTGCGAGCCCGCCACTACCATTGCCGCTGTAACGCCTGTGCCCGAGAACATCGGGGAGTTTCACTTTGCCGGGGTCTTGCGTAAAAAGGCCATAGAGCTTGTGGAGTGCAAGACCGTACCGCTAAAGGTCCCGGCAAGCTCTGAGATAGTCCTTGAGGGCGAGATTCGCCACGGCGAGACAGCACCCGAAGGCCCCTATGCCGACCATACGGGTTATTATAACTCTGTGGAGGAGTTCCCTGTCTTTCACCTTAAGTGTGTTACCATGCGCAAAAATCCCATGTACCTTACTACCATAACGGGCCGTCCCCCAAAGGAGGACGCTGTTATCGGCACGGTGCTGAATGATATTTATCTACCCAGTCTGCAGGCGCAGTTCCCTGAGATTAAAGATTTTGCCCTGCCCATGGAGGCCGTCTCTTACCGCATTGCCGTTGTCTCCATAAACAAGCAGTACCCCGGCCACGCGCGGCGCATTATGATGGGGCTCTGGGGAGTGCTGAAGCAGTTCATGTATGTAAAGTATATTATAGTCGTTGATGAGGACATTGACGTGCATAAATGGGAGGATGTTATCTGGGCCATCTCCACGCGCGTTGACCCGGGCCGTGATACGATTATCAT
>JBHHUW010000022.1:0-19348 GCA_046753945.1 Thermodesulfobacteriota bacterium | reverse complement strand
TGTATGCTTTTTAAACAATGCCATTACAGTGGTTTTGAAAGTCTCAAGATTTTTTATTACATCAGACTTCTTTTCTATTGCCTCAACAAGAGGGTGATATGGAAATTCAACAAATGTGATCTTGCAATTCTTTTTTATTAAAGTTTTAATTCCATATCTATACAACTCCTGTTTGTCATCAAGGTAGTCTGGTATTTTTGAGTAGCCATCCTCAAACAATGATATTGGTTCCGGCATTGCGATTATATTCCTATAGGGGTAAAGGGGCACATCTGAGACATAGAGTTTTTTGGGCATGATATTATTCTTAATAATACGGCTGATATCATAGAGACTATAATTCATTTTATATAAGGCAAGTAGAGAGTTAAGCGATAGACCCGACCAGTTTCTATCCTTTTGTTTTCTTCTTAGCTGAACAGGCTTTGACAGGGCAACAATAACTGAGGAGTTGGAAGGAACTTTTTGAGAAAATACCAGGAAGTCATAAATCCCGGCGCCATGCCTTGCCGCTGATAATACTCTTTTACCTGTTATCCTCTGTATCTCCTTGAGATTAAGCCCCTGGTACGCCTGTGAATCACCCCAGATAAAGATTGTGTTATCTGCGCTCTCTGAGTTCCAGAGATAATCTACCGAGGCATAGGTAAGAAAAAAAGCCAGCACAAGGCAGAAGGAAAAAGATATGAGACGTCTTAAAAATTTATTCATAACATTACTAGAATTGAAAGTATATAAATTCCTGTTGCTTGCCGCCAAACCAGAGAATCGCCAGAATTAAGACATAATAGAACCCCCAACGGACAACCGCCGGGTACCTTTTGCCGCGGAATTCAAGGGCATGTTCTTTTTCGCGCTGAAACCACTCAATTAGCATAAAAAAACCAATAAACAGAAGTGTAACCCTTGGGAAGACTGTCGGCATTACGAAGAGAGAAGGCGAGATGAGGGCGCCGATGTACGCGAAGGCATGATGTACGGATTCGGCCCTGAAAAACACCCACCCAACCAACGTAAGTGAAAAAGTAACTCCTATCTGAAGCACTTCCTTTAGCCCGGGTAATATTCTGCCTTCCGCGACGGTATCTGTATGTTTTCTGTGGTTTTTAGTGAGCATTAAAGGAAGAAAACACAGGGCGTTCAAGGCTCCCCAGATAATAAATTTCCAGTTCGCACCATGCCAGAACCCGCTTACAACAAAGATTACAAAGACATTTCTGATTTTCTTCCAGGTCCCGCCGCGGCTGCCGCCAAGCGGGATATACACATAGTCCCGAAACCATGTGGTTAGTGACATATGCCAGCGGCGCCAAAATTCCGCGATGTCTCTGGAAAAATAAGGAAAGGCAAAATTTTTCTTAAGGTTGAAGCCGAATAGCCGTGATGTGCCTATGGCGATGTCAGAATAGCCCGAAAAGTCTCCGTATATCTGGAAGGCAAAGAAGATAACGCCAAGGAGTAAAGTGCTCCCGGAGTAATGGCTTGAATTGTTGAAAATCTCATTGGCATAGGTGGCGCAATTATCGGCTATGACTATCTTCTTGAATAACCCCCAGAGTATCTGCCGCATTCCGTCAACGGCTTTGTCATAATCGAAGATTCTTTTTGCGTAGAATTGACTCAACAGGTTAGTAGCTCTTTCAATGGGACCTGCCACTAATTGGGGAAAGAAACTGACAAAGGCAAAAAAGGCAATGATGTCTCTTGTTGGTTCAAGCCTTCTCTTGTAGACATCAATAGAGTAGCTTAGCGTCTGAAAAGTATAGAAGCTTATTCCAACCGGCAGTATAATATTGAGCCCCTCTGGATTAATCGGCCGCCCAAAAAAACTGAAGGCCTCTATGAAGTTTTCAAGGAAAAAGTTGTAATATTTAAAGAATCCAAGGAATCCAATGTTGACGAAAATGCTTGCCAGGAGGAGCAGGATCCTTTTCCTCCGTACATTGGTCCTGGAGAGCCCAATCCCTACAAAAAAATCTACGAGAGAGCTAAAGAAAATTAACAAAAGAAATCTCCAGTCCCACCAGCCGTAGAAGATATAACTGCAGATAAGGAGCAGGAGATTTTGCGCCCGTAGGTTCCTTTTTGTTACAAACCAGTAGAGCAGAAAAACTATGGGAAGAAAAATAGCGAAGTCAATAGAATTAAAGAGCATGGCACATCCCGCATCTGTATAA
This sequence comes from Thermodesulfobacteriota bacterium, assembly GCA_046753945.1. Taxonomy (GTDB): domain Bacteria; phylum Desulfobacterota; class GWC2-55-46; order GWC2-55-46; family JADFVP01; genus JAJRZX01. The sequence continues at coordinate 17,171 of JBHHUW010000022.1, read as the reverse complement.
TTCTCTCTGCCGTAAGGCCTTCCAGATGACAAAGAGAATGGTTACAGTGGCGCAGCCTATTTCCAGAAATTTTTCAGGGCTGGAGAAAAACTTTTGCAGGGCCCGGAGTATGAGCTTATTTCTTGAGTTGAACCAAAAACTCCCTGATTCGAGGCTGAAGAGCTTCTCGAAGAATTCCGGTTCAAACCCCTCGTTCGCATCGGCGAGCTCCGGCGCAAAGGTTAAAAAATCGTCTTTTATTACAGGATACTCAAGGCATGATGGACAAGACCGTCCGTTGGAGTTAAATTTAACACCACAGGCAAGGCAAACTTTCATAAAGGCTTCAGTCCTCAAGTACGGCAAGGCCAATACCTGTACTGCCGTAGCTGTTGCCGTTATAGAGCATGTAGTAAGTCCCATTATCCTTGAAAACACAGGGATAACATATCATTTCCGAATCCCAACCAGAGGGCGAGACGTCTATGCCAACCTCGTTGTCCTTTCTTTCCCAGGCCTTACCGTCTTCGGACTCTGCGTAGCCGGCTCTGTAAGTATCGGTTCCTCCCCTGTAACAGTACCACATCTTGTAAAGGCCCTCTTCTTTATATACAATTGGCCGTGCAATAGCATACTCTTCCACATTGAAATCGATACAGACTACCCCTTCGGATACCCAGTTTATGCCGTCTTTAGACTCGGCGTATTTTATGTGGTAATAATGCTTAACTTTTTCGACATTATCCTCTAATTCCCATCCCGTGGCGGATACATACCACATCTTCCAGAGGGAGCCTTCCTTGATTACCCAGGGCGCTGCCGTTAAGAATGGATCATGAGAAGTCCTGCCAAGAACAGGTGCCTGAGAGTGTCTCTTATAAGTTCTCCCTCCGTCTCTGCTTATAGTAAGGCCGATAAAGAAAAAGAAAGGGACTTTTCGCGCTTGAGTCCAGCCGGTATAGTACATGTATTTTAGACCGTTGTAATCAACTATACTAGAAGGCATGGCGCCGCTGTCATCAAAAGTCCCCAGCTCGCCAAGGTCCAAGGTCGGTTTTTGCGAGATCTCAAGAATTTTTTGAGGTTCCTTGAAGTCTATGAGCGCATAACCGCCGCGGGCCTGATTGAATTTGTCGCGTCCGGCAAAATGGATCTTGTAGAGAGAGCCGCTGACATGTTCCTGAAAAGGATTTTGGGCATGCGTTACCATCCAGTCAAACCCTGCCGGTTCCAGGATAAGTCCCTTTTTTTTCCAAGTGAACATTTGTATCTCCTTCATTATGTGCTGCTATATATTGGCGTTTTCCGGCCGTTGATTGATAGCGTTGTAATTCAAAAAATATAGTCAGAATTATCAATTTGATCTTTTCATAATCGCCATGAATTTGTCGCTTGGAAGCGCTGCTTTTTTTGTGTTCTCCACAATATAAACACCTTTGGGAACGGTGTCCTTTGCGATTATTGCGTTAGCGCCTATATAGCATTCTTCTTCAATGGTTATATTGTTAGAAATTGAGGCGTTAATGCCAATGACACAAAAGGGCTTTATCCTAACATCTCCCGCTATGCACACATGGGAAGATATCCATGTGTTATCCATGATAACTGAGGAATCTCCGATTTGATTACCGGACCATATCACAACGTTATTACCTATAGTTACATCCAAATTAATGGATTGATTTTCCAGTATAAAACAATTTTCTCCCACATTGGGGGGATCTATGATGTTAAGACTTGAGTGTACGTAACTGATAAACCCATAACCTTTTTTCTTGGCTTCGCAATACTTAAGGTAACGCACCCTATTCATAGATTCAAAGCCAAGGGGGATGAACATCTTATACTCGGTCTTAGAGAAAGCCGATTCTATGTTTTCAAAGGCTACTACGGGCAGTCCCTGAAACTCATTGGCGGTTAAGTACTTCTCGTCGACAGTAAAGGCGCAGACTTCATGTGGGCTGTCCCTTGTAATATACTTGTAGGCCACTTCCGCGCCTCTACCGATTCCAAAAATAATAACTTTAGACATATACGCTGCCTCTTATTTATATGTTTGAGGTAAAGTATCTCTCAGAGAGTTTTTTTCTGTCTATTTTTCCGTTTTGATTTTTTGGCAGACTACACTCAAAGTGAAAATTAGTGGGAATCATATAATGGGGCACAATCTGCTTCAGGTCCTCCCGGATCTCTTTCTCGTGTTTTTCCTCAGCCGTGCAGACAACGGCTATAATATGACTAAGCCCTCTGATGTCCCCATGAATCACAGCGGCACTGGAAATATAGTCCAGGGAGTTGAGGGCTGTCTCAATCTCTTCAAGCTCTATCCTGTAGCCCATGTGTTTTATTTGATGGTCTTTTCGGCCAACAATGTGAATTTTTTTATCCTCAGGATTGTAAAAAACAAGGTCGCCTGTCTTATATATTACCTCTGAAAAATTGCTGTTATAGGGGTTTTGAATAAAGCTATCTTTTGTCCGGACGGGGTCATTATAATATCCCTTGCCCACATTTGGCCCCATGAGGCATAATTCCCCCGTCGTGTTATCAGAGACTTTTTTACCTGCATCATCCAGGATCAGGTAAGAAAAATTATCGGCGATTTTACCCAGGGGTGGAAAGCCAATAAGGTCATCAAAGTCAGAGGCTGAAATCCTATATGCGGAGCACATGCAGGTACACTCCGTAGGACCGTATACATTGATAATCTCAGACCGGTTGGAATACATATCAAACAAGCCCTTGAGCTTTGCCTTGGGATAGCCCTCGCCGCCAAAGATAAACTGCCTGAGAGAGACCATGTTGTTTTTGTCCAATGCCTTCATGGTCTGCAAAAATATCAAGAGAGAAGGAACTGAAAACCATGATGTGCACTTCAACTCATCTACCATTGAGATAAGTTCCTTCGGGTTGGTAACGGTCTCCTTTGAAAAAGGGACGAGTGAGGCCCCTGCAAATAGGGCGGAATAGAAGTCAAAGACCGTGTTATCAAAGTATAGTGGATTTACATTGGTGAGAATATCCCCGGAAGTGAAGTTAAAGTTCTCTATGCTCCAGCCGATGAAGTTCATGACATTATCATGTGTCATCAACGCGCCTTTGGGAAACCCGGTGGAGCCTGATGTAAACATTATGTATGCCGGATTAGTCCCGGTAATGCTCCCGGTCACACTTAAGTTGTCCTCGGAATATCCCTTAAGAGCCTTATCAGGGATGCCGCCTTTATTATCAAGAGCCTCGAACCTGATTTCCGTACATACTGTCTTAAGCTGATTACACAACTCCTCCCCTGCGAAGAAAACCTTTGGCATGCAAGTCGATAAGATCTTTCTTAAACGCTCTACCGGACTGTCTGGGTCCATTATTGAGTAGATTACACCTAACTTTAAGCAGGCCAGCATGCAGGCAAAAGTAAAAAGGCGCTTCTCTCCCGATATACAGACCACGTCATTTCGGCGAAGACCATTATCCTGAAGATACCTGGCGACCTGGTTGGCCTTACTGTTCAGTTCCCTGTATGATAGGGTATTATCCCAGGAAAACTTCAATGCCGCCTTATGGGCGTACCTTTCTGCTATCTCTTCAAACTTGATTCCAAGATTGTAAGTATACAAAAGCCCGCACTCCTTGAGTATGGAAAAAAAGATTCCTTACAGACCGCCTTCTCAGGCATCTTAAACCACCAGTCCGCCGTCAACCTCAAAGATCTTTCCGTTAGCGAAGTTATTTTCCATAACAAACCTGATGGCGCCTACTATATCATTGACATTGCCAAGTCTCCTCAGAGGCACCCTCTTGACAATATCCTTCAAGACATCTTCGTTTAGTACTGCCCGTGTTGATTCCGTATCAGTATATCCAGGAGCGATCCCTACAACACGTATCCCCAGCGGGCCAAGCTCTTTAGCCCATGTCGTGGTAAGTGCATTTACACCCGCCTTTGCCGCTGAATATGCCGATTGCCCCGGGTTCCCCGCAGCGCTTACAGAGCTGATATTAACAATAACTCCTTTTGTCCTTTTTAAGATCATTTTTTCTGCTACATTTACGGCCATATAAAATGCGGAGCTCAGGTTTGTGGAGATAATCTTGTTCCATGCATCATAGTCATGTTTTTTAATTTCACCTATCGATAAACTCACAAGGGGCGCGCTGAATAATACTCCTGCGTTATTAACCAGGATATCTATCGCGCCAAATTTGTTAAAAAATTTGTTTACAGCAGCTTCTACCTGTTCATGGTCTGTGATGTCGCATCTTAAACAAAAAAGATTTGAATCTTCTTTTTGCATATCTTCAAGGCCTTTAGTGTTAATATCAAAAACTCCAACGATTGCGCCTTCTTTAATCAGGTTTCGGACAAGACAATTTCCGATACCTTTTACTCCGCCAGTGACAATGATCTTTTTATCTTTGAGCGCCATATTAGTCCGTTACTCCTTTCTCCAGTAAAATTCCCTTTATTTTTTTTACATTTTGCATGTTCGAAATCTCATCAAAGGTAAGTTCTATACCAAAGGCCTGTTCAATGGAAACGATTAGTTCCATATGTTTTAATGAGTCCCAGAGGTCAACATCCTCCATGGTCAATTTATCAGTTATATCTTCGGCTTTCATTTCAAAAAGCTCTGCAAGTAAATTCGTTAATTTTTGGCTCATAGAGTTTCTTCCTGTCTATAAGTTGTTGTTAATGTGTTTATTTCTTCACAAAAAGGAGTTTAGATTTTTCATTACCTATAACTGCATGGTCGGGAAACGTACCTTGTACTATTGAATTTGTACCAGCCACATTGTTTTTCCCCAAAGTAGTACCATGAAGAAGTGACGCTCCGGCGCCAATCCACGAGCCCCTGCCTATAATGACAGGTTTTCCAGCCTTGTTGGGCTGTTGCATAATTGGGACCTCACGATGAGAAAAAGAATGATTGTTATCCCCGATGAAAACTCGTTCAGAGATGGTTACATTGCTTCTTATTTCTACTCTGTTTGTGCAGGAGATAAACAAGTTCCTTCCGGCCTGTACTTCATTGTCTATAATAATCTTAGGCTTATAAATATAGTCAGTTATATCAAAATCTTTCTTGTATTTATCATCTATAAACTCATATAACTTTGTTAAGTCTTCATAGGCATGTAGATATGCTTCTTCTCTAATGCTGACATTATCGCCGATAAAAATATTTTTGGGATTAAGAATTCTGAACGGGGGTCGTATTTTGGAGCCAATGCCGAAATTGCCAAACAGTTCCTTTTCTTTGGAGGTCAACTGCATATCCTTTTCAATCAAAATTTCCATTTTTCCTATTATTGCTCGGTGTTTAATTTTTTGGATATGATATACAAAGGACGTTTTTTCATCTGCTCGAAAATTTTTCCGATGTATACACCGACGATTCCAAGACTCATAAGAATCAAGCCGGTTGATAATATAATAAGGACTGTAGTACTGGCCCAGCCGGGCTGGAACCCGCTCTTTACTGACCTTAGTACGATGTATATAATTGAGATGATGCTTATAAGAAAGAAGAGAAAACCGGTATATATGGAGAGCTTCAGGAGTTTTTCGGTCTGAGAGACAATCCCATTAAAAGCGTGAGACAAGAGCTTTGAAAAGGTATATGAAGACCGGCCTTCAAACCTTTTGTCATGCTCTATTGAGACGTAAGCGCTTGCAAAGCCCAGCCATTGCAGGACAACAAGATAGGGCCTGTAATAATCGTTTATGCTGCAAAAGGCCTCCACAACTTTTCGTGTGACCAGGGAATAAGAGCCTACCCGGCTATTATAGTGCAAATTAGGATCACCGATAAGCCAGTTGAAGACCTTGTCAAAACAAGTGGCTGAAAGGTTTTTAAGTTTATTATGTTCTCTTATTTGTTTTATTGTGAATACAATATCGAACCCTTCTTTAGATTTGTTTAAAAGTTCCTGAATATACTTTGGATTGTCCTGTAAGTCACAATCCAAAACTACCACATAATCTCCCCTTGACTCCGCCAGTCCGGCTGTTATGGCGTAATGCTGGCCAAAATTTCTGCTGAGCCTTATTCCCTTGATGCGTACATCAGCACCGCAATTATCTTCTATTTTTTCCCATGACCTGTCGGGGCTTCCGTCCTCAACCAGTATAATCTCGAAATTATCCGTGATATCATGGAGGGTTTCTTTTATACGCAGAACGAGTTCATCGACTATCGTATCTGCCTTGTAAACAGGGCTGACAATTGATAGTAAGGGGGCTCGGTTCTCCTCTGCTATGTTTTTCCTGGAATCTATGTCTTTACTCAACCCGTAGAAGTCTCACTTTTATTCTTGATTAAGATGCATGGTATCTGAAATTAACTTTCTCATAGTACAAGGTTATTTTTCTCACTATCATGGTAAACTCGTACAGGCCTTAATCATGGAGCAGCGCAGCATTTTTTGAAAAATTCCTTTTGCAGTAATCGAAGAGCCTGCATGGGTCGGCATAATAGAGCTCTTCCCTCATAAACTCTCTGTCTGAGTAGCTCGTGAGGCAGTTGAAAGAAAAGCCTCTGGCGCACATGGAGTCAATGACTTATTTCGAGACTCAAGTTTTACGTTGAATATACCGCTGGCGATGGCATAGTCCGCCGACCTCTGCGCTTTATCGCCTACCATAAATTCTACACCATCAACCTCTGGGGCCAGGAGTTCTACTGCCTTTTTAATCATTTCTTCGCTGACATCAATGCCCAAGTACTCAAAATCAAGTCCCGAATTCATCATGTAATGATATAAGCTACCGTATCCGCAGCCATAGTCATTAATGGAAAAGTGAGCGCCAATATCGCAGACTTTGAAAAGCTGCTCAAAGCGCAGTTCCTGAGATTCAGGGCTGTTCCAGTCAACACCTCTGGAAGTCGGGCCATCTGACTGTATCTTTTTCGTGTAGTATTGATCGGCCTTGCCCAGTATGTTGGCGCACTCATCTGTGTTTTTCATCTTTATACATTGTCGTAACGATTGAGAGTTCCATATCAAAAACTCTTCATGAATTTTACGGCCCCCGGGCCCTCGTTGAAGAGAAGGTCTATAATAGAGACCCTGTGCGTGAACTCGCCGTATAACTGCCTGTACGGCCGGTAACCGGAGTAGTCCATGTACGAGAGCCCTATGCCCGCCTCCTTGAAGAGGTCATCTTCTATATAGTCCTTTGCAGCCGGGCCTGAGATGTAATGCGTGGCCCCGGCATCGGCGCAGAGGGCTACGAGCCGCTCGGTCTTGCCTTCTGCAAGATCATAATCCATGGACCAGGTAAGCTCAGTCTCTATGCCGAGAATTCGGCAGATGGCCTCTATGAACCTGAAGTTGACCTTGCTCAGAAACTCCTCATCGCCGCACTCATGGTAGAGGTCCTCAAAGATATCTCTGTACCTGGCGAAAAACTCTGCCTTTGCGTAATTATGGGAAATACTCTTCCAGTGTTTTCCCGTCCATGACGGGTCTTGTATCTTTGTATCCTTAATGCTCTGATAGTATTTTCCCTTTACATCTACAGGGATGGTGAGCCAGAGCGGGCCATTAGCCGTCTTTATGATATTCCTGTTGCGCCAGTCCCGCCGCGTATACTGCATGTCGTCATACAGTATGAATTCATCCACCATGTTTATGAGGTCAAAGTAGCCCTTCCAGGGGATGTAATTGGACTGTAGTATGGCTACCTTTTTTGTCTTTCCCATAGTCTTGTGGTAAGATTGTCTGCCTTTTACGTCCTCTCTTCCCCCGGCGTCCTTTTTACATGCAGAAAACTTATATATTTTAACATATATTAAGATTAAAGGGAAGTTAGAAGCAACCGGACCAGAGAGAAGGGCAGAAGGCCCATCGCTGATATTTGGGCGCTTAGCTGAAAAATTCCCTCTTGCAGGGCCATTCCAGGGGGAGCCGCGGCCTTAAAAGGGCCGCCCTTCACGCCCCATCCCTGGGCACAGGCCGCTTCAGCCCTTTTTTCTCTTTTTAGCCGGGCTTACCTTTACCTTTCTTCCGCCAATTATCTGCTCGTTAATGGAACTGATGACAAGCTCTGCCACATCAGAGGGGACCTCCACGAAGCTGAACTTGTCAAAGAGGGAAATTTTTCCAATGTTTCTTCCAGGGATGCCCGTCTTCTCAGAGATGGTGCGAACCATGTCCCCCACCTGAATCTTATCTTTTTTGCCTATGGTAAGAAAGAGCCGCGTTGTGCCCGCTCCTCCCCTCTCCCTCGGCGCGCCGGGCACGCTTATATCCTCAACCTCCAGCTCGCCGGCGCTAAAGCGCAGGGCCGCGGCGGCTACCTCCATGGGGTCGTACTCATCCATCAACTCCTCTACAAGGGGTATGAACTCTCTGTGTTTACCGGACCGGATAACAGCCTCAACATCACCTGCTATTACCCGTTCTCTCGCCTCTCTCACTTCCTCCCTTGTGGGAAGCCGGCCCTTCTCTATCTTTGTCCGCGCGCTCCTCTCTATAAGGCGCAGCTGACGGTACTCTCTTGGGGTGACAAAGGTGATGGCAATGCCGTGTTTGCCGGCCCTGCCCGTACGGCCAATTCTATGGACATAGGCATCGGGGTTCTGCGGTATGCTGTAGTTTATTACATGTGTAACGTCGTTTATATCAAGACCGCGCGCCGCCACATCGGTGGCCACAAGGATATCAATAACACCGCCCTTGAATTTACGCATCATCTCGTCCCTGAAGGCCTGGGTAAAGTCGCCGTGTATGGCTCCGGCCTCATAACCCAGGGTCTTGAGCTTTCCCGACAACTCGTCTACATCGCGTTTTGTATGGCAGAAGATAAGGGTAAGTGCGCTCTCCTGAACATCAAGGATGCGGGTGAGGGCCTTTATCTTCTCGGACTCGCGCACCTCAAAGAAGACCTGCTTTATCTTGGCCACCACAAGGTTCTTCGTATCCACAGAGACCTTTTGCGGGGTCTTCATGTACTTCTTTGAGATGCGTACTATCTGTTCGGGCATGGTGGCGGAGAAGAGAAGTGTCTGCCGCGTTTTCGGCGTCTCCTGAAGGATGGTCTGCATGTCCTCTATGAAACCCATGTTCAGCATCTCATCGGCCTCGTCAAGGACAACGGTCTCTGTCTTTGCAAGGTTCAGGGTCTTTCGCCGAATATGGTCTATGACCCTGCCGGGAGTTCCCACGACTATGTCTATGCCTCGTTTAAGGCTTCGAAATTGTCTCTCAATAGACTGCCCCCCGTATATGGGCACGGCTACGGTGCCGCTGAATTTTCCAATCTTGTTAAGCTCCTCGGCTACCTGCATGGCGAGCTCTCGCGTTGGCACAAGGACTATGGCCGCGGGGTGGCGGCTTGCTCCTTTCAGGCCTTTTTCTACAATGGGTATGCCGAAGGCCGCGGTCTTGCCCGTGCCGGTCTGGGCTACGCCTATGATGTCTTTACCCTTAAGCACGGGAGGCAGGGCCAGTTTTTGAATCGGTGAGGGCTCCTCAAAGCCCATCTCCGCAAGGGAGTTAAGGATATCGTCGGATAGATTGAACTCAAAGAATTTCTTGTACATTTCGCTCCTTTAAATGAAAATTTTTTGCGCTATACCCCGGCAACGCCTGCGCCAGGCCAAGAGTTGTATCTTCCGGCCGGTCGCTCTTACGTGACCTCTCTCTATATATATAGTATATAGTCTGATAACGAAGGTGCATGGAAACCACGGCCACACCCTTGAGGCCGTGGTTAATGGCATGAGGGGGGAGAGAAATATTTTTTTAAGGTCCCCGCAGGGCCGGGTCCTGTTATCAGGAAGGCCTCGGTCCTTGTCTCGTCTGAGGGGCCCTGCCTTCTAAAGAGGAAGTCCCCCTACTTGGCAGACCAGGAACCGTCGGGGGCCTGAATCCACCAGCCCGCTCTGGCCTTCTTTATCCATGATTTGGCAAAGAGTCCCTGAATGTCTTTTACGCGGTCAGGCGTAAAGTTATTGGCCTTTGCTATCTCTCTGTACAGGGCCAGCCTGTCTTTATTCTCTGATTTTACAAGGCGGGTAAGAGCCGCTTTTTGCTTGAGGTTAAGGCCTTGTTTATTGCGCAGAACAAGGAGGCCGTCCATGCCTATGCCGACGTTTCCCTTATTCATATAGGGTTTGATTGCTCCTGCCCGCGCCTGTATTGAGCCCTTGAGGGTCCTGATGGCGGGGGTGGATACATTTATATCGGCTTTTTCTGCAGCCTCTGCGCTCGGCGGCCCTATGTGTAGTGCGCTTAACCTCTCAAATATCCCTATCTTGCCCTGGGTGGCCTCTTCTTCAGCAGGAGTTGCCGGAGTTTTTTGCAGCTCGTCGCCGCCTCCCCAGACGTCATCTACTAGTTTATCTGCCGCCTTCTCAACGGCGGCGGCTGGAAAGTATACGTTAATGGTTACGCACGATATGATTACAAAGACCAGAGGAAGAAGTATGGCCGTTCTCTTTAATTGTCCTCTCATGATATCCCCCTTATAAAAAACAGTTTATTCTGATTCACCTCCGCCCCTCTTCACCTCCGCCCCTCGAAGAAGGTGGCCGGGCCCACGGAAAAATTTTTTTTTACACGGCCCAAAAGCAATAGAAAATATTTTGCTTGATCACCACGGGGTCCGGGCTCACTCTGACTCGGCCGAGGAAAAATTCACACCCTCGAGCCTCTTCATCATCTCCTTGAATGAGATGCGCTCCGTATAGCTCACCACGTCCACGCGCGGCGGTATGAGGGCTCCTTTTATAATATATCCTTTATCTCCCTGGGTCTCAATACCTAAAAGCAGTAACTCGTCATTTTTAAGCTGTCCCTGAAAACCCATCTTCTCGTACCTGTACTCATTGAAAAGGCTGTATATACCCCTGTTCAGGACAGAGGCCGCCGCGCCCGTGCCGAGGATAGAGACGTTCTCAAGGGCCTTTGTGCTTATCCTCTGAGAGACGCCGCGTTTTTTCACTGTCCTTATATCAGCGAAAAAACTCTCGGGCTGGCCCTGCACTATGACAAGGTCTTTTACGCGGCCCTGCAGTACGCCGGTAATTTTACCGAACTCAAAGGCGCTCGTAAGGGCGCCGAGGTCAATATCCAGTATATCTATGCTGGATTTCAGGGCCGTTACAGGGCTGAAGACATTCTCCATGGACATCTCCTTTATCACGACGAGGCCGCCAAAGAGACTGAGCCTCATCTCTCCCTCTGTGCTGAGGTGATTGCCGGTAAGCCTTATGCCGGGTATCTCGCCTGATAAGGTGCCCTCAAATGGCGGCAGGCCAAGGGCGGCTCCGGCCTCGCCAAGGCCTACTGCGCTCACGGACATCTGGAGGCCCAGCGCCCGCCCGGGGCTCAAGAGGTCGGCAAAGACTACATCGGAGAGGGTAAGGTCGCCTCCAAAAAGCGGTATCTCCAGAGCATCGGCAAATACAAGGGCATTGCCTCCTATGGCGGGACGGGCCCTGAAGCCGGAGATTTTTAAGGGCCCCAGGGTGAGGTCTTCTATACTCAGGGACCCGAAATCCGTAATTTTGCTCTTCTTTGCCTCAGGGTAGGCAAGCTCAATGGGCAGGGTAAGGTCTACACCGCTTACCCGGAGGCCGCCCACGTCTGCAGCCCCTGCCTCCGCATCGGCTCCCTTCTTTTCCACAAGACCTGCTTCTCTGAGTTCAAGTACACCCTTAACAAAAAACCCCTCTGTGGTGCCCTCCATCCTCATGTTGAGCACAGTGTTCCCAAAAACATCCAATCCATCAAGTATGGGCATGGCCTCGGAGTATGTGGGGGCAATAAAGAGGTCAAAGACATCATTATTGGATATCTCCACGGTGCCGGGGCCGGCCTCAAGGCGGGGCGCCGTGGAAAGGGAGTGGATAACAAGGGGCATCTCCAAGCTTACTACGGGGGAGTGGATAACCTTTAGGGCCGGTACACTCAAGGTATCCGCACTGCCGTCATATTCACCCTGAACTTTGACCTTAATAGGCCTGTCCTTGAAGCTGCCGTAGAAGGTATTCACAAGAAGCTCAAAATCCACGGCCTCGGACTCCATGGAAAAGTCTACCCTCTTTTCAGGGAGCTCCATATTGAGGTTCGCGGCCACGAGGAGTCTCAGGCCTTCGGCGGCTACGTTGCCATCGTCCGTGCTGAAGGCCCCGCCCTTTAGGCTGAGCCTTACACTTGCTGTAATGCTGGACCACTCAAGTACGGTTACTCCAAGCTCTGTATCTATTGTCCCCGAGGCCTCTATCTCCGAGGTTATCCCGGCGAATCCCAGTAGAGGTGGGGCGATTTTTTCAAGAGGCAGGTCCCGGATATCCAGAACCGCGCTTGCTCTTACAGGGCTATTTAAGTCAAGGAGTATATCCGAGGCCTCGCCCGTAATAGCGTGCCCGGCCATGGCGGAGAATGTAAATTTCTCTCCAATGAAGCGGTTTTTTACGAGGTCGCCTCTGAGGCCGCCTTTGATGGTAATATTATCTTCTTCAAAGACAGGGTCTTTACCGGCAAGAAGCAGCGCCTTTTCTATCTTTATCTCAAGATTTTTTGCCCTGAAAAAATCCTTGTCATATGTAAGGGCCGGGACAAGGAGTCTAACTTTTTGAACCCTTGATTGCCCACCCTCTTCTGTCCTGAATCCCAGTGAGTCCGCTGCGGCAGTTATTTGCGTAAGGCGTAGAGCGCCGTTATCGTAACCAAGGCCCAGCTGCGCCTCTGCCTCTGCCATCTCAAGTCCGTGGCCCTTAAGGGAGAGGCCCTTCACTGAGATTTTTCCGTTTATTGCAGGCGAGGCAGCAGCGCCTCTTAAGGTAAGCCAGGCCTTAAGCCCTCCCTCTACCTCAATGCCTCTTAGCCCGGGGGCAGAGAGGGTCTTGCCAAGGACCCCAAGGTCAAGGTCTTCACCCTTAAGCACAAGGTCTATCTCAGGGTCTACACCCGTGAGTCCGGTGATGGAGCCCCTAAGGGTAATGGGGCCCGTCCTGCCGGCCTCGGCCCTTAAAGACTCTATCCTCACTCTGCCTTTCTCTACAAAGCAGGTCCCTCTGGAGCTGATTCGCAGGGGGTTTTTTTTGAGTCTCAGCTCATATGCCTTGTAAGAGATGTCTTCGCCAAGGGTTAGCTCGCTATCCCAGCTTAGCCCCTTTGCCGGCCTTCCACTGATTGCGGCCCTGCCGCTTAGTCCTTTTTGCCTGCCCTTCTCTGTAACCTTTATGGAGAGGGGCGCGAGAAGGGTCTCGTTAAAGAGGGTGAGAGGGAGTTTTTCGGCCCTTAACTCCATATCTATCATGGGGTCAGGGTCTGAGACTCCAAGGAGCTCGCCCCTTACATGGATGGAGCCCGTTGCAGGGTGGGGGAAGGTGAGGGCGGCCTCGGTTATTTTCAGTCTTTTTTCTCTAATATCATAAGAGGCCTTCATGTGGCCCACGCGGAGCTCGCCCTTGCCAATGCCGGGCTCCTTGATGAAGAGCTCGGCCTTGAGCCCGGCCGTGGAGAGATCGTTCTTCAGTGTAAGGAGTGCTCTTAAGGTGCCCGAGGCCGGCCTGGCAGCGGGAAACTGCTCTAAAGATATATCCTTGAACTTTCCTGTAAGGGCCGCGCTGGCGGCGCCCTTTTCCTGGCCCACCTCAAGGCTCGTCTTAACGGAACCCCGGCCAATGATGGAGACCCCTCCTGCTCCAATATCCTTTAGGTGTATCTCTCCCACCTTAAGGTCTCCCTGAAGCAGAGGCAGCTCACTTCCCTCAAGTTCCATGTTCATGGAGGCAGAGGTCTTTAGAACGGGCAGGTAGGTCTTTAGACTTACCACGGCCTTTCCCCCTGGTTTAACTCTGAGGGTGAGGTGAAGGGGGCCTATGAGCGCGGGGTTGTCTCTGCTATGGTCCTCGGGGCTATTCTGGAGAACAAGGCCTCTTAAGACAATATCCTTAATAAACCACGGTATCGCGGGGGGCTCTATATTGCCGCCGCCCCCGCCCCGGGCTTTCCCTGCGCCAATGGGTCCCTTATCACCTGGGCCGAAACCTTCGGCCTTGAGCGCAGAGTAGAATATTTTTGGGTTTGTAATGTAGAGGCTTAAGGCCCGCCCTGTGAGAAGACCTCTTGGGTGGAACCCTATCCGCAGGAGCTCTATACGGGAAAGCGCCCTCTTACCCTGGCCTATACCGATGCCCCTCAGGGTTACACCACTGGTAAGGCCTGCGGAGAGGCTCTTAATCTCAACTGTACGGCCAATGGTCCGCTCTGCCGCTCTGGCAGCGAGGCGCGCGGCATAGGATGAATTTAAGAAGAGGTAAGCAGAAAAGAGGAAAAGAAGGAAGAGAAGAAAGAGCGCGGCCACGACCTTTAGTAAGGTCTTACGCCCCTTGTCGCCTCCTGAAGTCTTCTTCTCCATGAAGCGATTATAGCATTAAAGAAGAGGGGGAAAAAGGGGCATTAGACCACCATCTCCCTCCTGCCCGGATATACCCTGCGCTTAAAAATCCTTACGGTATCCAGTGACAATAAAGTAATCCCTTGAGTACTCGGTATTGCCTCCGGTCTTGTCATATATCCACTCAAGTCCGCCCTCGAACTCAAGGTGTGTGCTTTTTTTCCAGTGATACTCCGTCCTTACGCTGGGTTTTATCTTGACCTGGCTGCCGGAGCTCAGACTGTTCTTGCTGTGATCAAACTGAATCCTCGGGTTGAGGCGCCAGGACTTTTTCAGGCTGAAGCGTGAGTTAAGGCTGAGAGAAGTGGTGTTGGAGGTATTGGCGTCAGAGTACCTGAGCCCGGCGATTAAGAGGTCGTTTTTCAGCAGGATGTTATTGGCGATGAGCTGTAATGAGTAAAAGTACTCAAGACCCGTGCCCGGGACCCTTTCCACACCGCCGGAGGTCACTGTGCTGGTGAGCTCGGAGACGGTAAAGTTGCCGCTTAGCTGGAACTTTGAGTTAAGGGGCTGCGAGCCGCCCAGGGAGACGGACCAGTTATAAGAAGTGCGGTCAAGGGCCAGCTGGTGGACCTCGTCTTTACTCCTGGTGAGCAGAAGGTCGGCCACAGAGGTCTCGGTCTGGCCCTGAAGGGCGTTGCTTGTGCTAAGCGAAGGGCTCTGCCTGTAATCCACAGAGAGGTTCACTGTCCTGTTCTCAGGCAGTCTCCAGTTACCCACGAAGAGAAATGTATTTAGCCTCTTGAAGAATATATCATAATCAAGAGTGGTGAAGTATGAACCCTTTGAGTCGTTGTAGCGCGCCTCGCCGCCAACGGCCCTGCGGTCTGTAACGCCCTCTACACGCTGGTTTATGGCATATACGTTAAAGTCCCAGCGCTTCCAGAAGGTTCCAAGGTCAAGGTTGGCGCCAAGGATGCTCTTGTCAGTATTGACGCTGGAGAGCGTGCTTGACTCAGCGGGAAAACCCGCCACAAGGTTTATCTTCACGCGCGGAATCTTGCCAAAGCTCAGGAGCGCGCCGTCAAAACGTCCGAGCACTCCTCCTGTGCTGTACCACTGACGGCCCACGCGGCCGGAGACGTTATTATTACGGTTCAGCACATCAAGGTACAGCCGGTTTATCCGCCCCTCGCTATCACCGAGAAAGTCGTGCTCATACCCGCCTATGAATACGGAGCGTATCTCATAATCAGCGGTGCGGGACCTGTAAGTAAGGTCAAGGTCTGTTGAGAGAGATGAGCGGTTCAGCACGCTCCCCCCAAGGTCCGTGTAGCTGGAATCCCGGTTATAAAACTGTGAGAGCGTCCCGTAAAACTCTTTTATCTCTCTGGTGCGCCCCTGGCGCATGTAACTCTTTTTTGGTTTGTCCAGCGCCGTAGCCAGACCTGCGAGACGCTGACCTACGCGCTCAGTGCCTTCGCCCTCAGGGTAGACCAGAAGATACTCCTTGTAGGTTGCCCGGGCCCTGCTTGTCTTATTGTCACGCTCGTAAGCCAGGCCCAGAAGCTCAAGGGCCTCGGGGCTGTACTCGTTCTCCGGGTACTTCAGTATCTTGCCGAAGAGTCTCATGGCTTCTTTGTTCTTGCCAAGCGTCATGGCCATTTTGCCCTCTTTCATCAGGCCCTTTACGCGCGTCTCCACCCTTTTTGAGAGTTTTATGGGCACTCTGCCGAGAGGAGCACCTTTTGCGGCTGAACCGGTTGGCTTGATTATTCTGTTTTTGGATTTTTTCTTCTCCGCGGTCTCAATCCTGGTCACCATGGCCTGTGGGAATGTGGCAACAAGTTCGTCCTTAACCTTAAGGGCCTCGCTCTCGGACTGGAAAAAACCCATACGCAGGATATGCCACTTCTTGTCCTTACCTCTGTAATCCACGGTGTACAGGCGGTACTTTTCCATGAGCTCAAGGTCTGGTATGTTCTTGGCCTTGAGAGGCTTCTGTGAGAGGTAGAGCGTCACTGTCCAGAGCCCCTTATCAAGGGCGGGTCTTGTGCCATTATGACGTTCTGCCTCTGATTTGATAATACGCCCCGGCCAGCTTAGACCCGTTTTCAGCGGCACTATAAGTTTCCCGGAAGATTCTCTCTCTCTTTTTGAGACCTTTACTATGCTGACGCGGGGAAATTCATCCTTGAGCTCTTTCATCTTGAGCCCGGCGGCCTCTTTTGTGGGGAAGAAACCCAGGCGGAGCCTGTGCCAGAGCTTGCCCTTGCCGCTGTACTCTGTGGTGTAGAGGCGGTAGCCCTTGAAGAGTTTTGCAGAAGGCAGCTTTTCAGCATCAACTGGTTTTATGGAAGAAGAGAGGTGAAGCGCGTATGGCGCCTCAAGGTCTATTTCCGCGCCTTTCTTCCCGGTCTCTCCAAAGATGCCGCCGCTGGCCACGCCTCCCGTTAATATCGTTGTAAGAATAATTAGCAGTCCTCTTAATAATAGGTGCCGCTGCCCCTCTCTCCACAAATTCATCATCTGGTTTACCTTAACTTTCTTTGTCTTAATGTTTTGAGTCTAATTACAAAATTTTTTTTTAAAAAGCTCTATCCCTTCCCGCCATGGTGCAGGACAGGGTGGTTTATTTATATAGACCGCCGCCCGTAGAGTCACAACCCGTAGATGGGCTGTTAGAGAGAGGCACGCACATGGGGCCGCCGCACAATAACGCGCCAGGCTCTGCTGCGAGCCTCCAGGCCACCATTGCCCGATGAGGCCACCACGCGAACTCAAAAAACTTTCCCGCGAGCCGCCAGGCCACCATTACCCGATGAGACTACCACGCGAA
>JBHHUW010000021.1:0-20048 GCA_046753945.1 Thermodesulfobacteriota bacterium | reverse complement strand
ACTTTCTTTTAGAAAAAAGAAAGTTCGCAAAGAAAACCAACGGGGGATAAGGCTTGCTGCACAGAGCCTGCAATCTGCGCCCCACGAAGCTAAAAAACACCAAGACACAAAAAAGGGCCCCCAAGGGCCCTTTTTTGTGTCTTACGATAAAATTTCTGCCGGTTAACGTGGATTTTTGGCCGCAATGAGCGCAACCCATCCAACCGGTTCAGTTAAAAAAATCAGGAGTAGGTTATTACATCAGGCAGGCCCTTCAGGAGATAACATGCCGAGAGCCACGAGAGTGTCTTTACGCCTACGTCAAGGGCCTTTTCGTCAACATCAAAGTCCGGGCTGTGAAGCTTTGCCGTAAGGCCCTTTTCCTTATTGGAGGTGCCGAGGCGAAAGAGCGCCCCCGGGACCTTCTCGGTAAAATAAGCAAAATCCTCGGCCCCCATCTTGGGGTCAGGCATGGTTATGACGTTCTCTTCCCCTACAACGTGCATACCGCACCTTCTTATGAGCCCGTCAACGCCTGCGTCGTTTACCACAGCCGGCGTGCCGAACTCGTACTCAAGCTCATAACCGCCGCCCATGCCCTCTGTAACACCCTTTATCGTCTCTTCCACAAGGGCCCGCACCTTCTGCCTCGCGTCCCTGCTCAAGGTGCGCACCGTGCCCTCCATCTCCACACGGTCGGCTATTACGTTAAGGGCCGAGCCGCCGTGTATGGTGCCTATGGAGATAACGGCGTGATGAAGAGGGTCGGTTCTGCGGCTCACAATATGCTGAATGGCGTTTATTACAAGGGCGGAGAGTAGCACGGCGTCAACGCACTGATGGGGCCTTGAGGCATGGCCGCTCTTTCCCAGCACCACCACCTTGAATTTATCGGAGGCTGCCGTCATGATGCCAGGCTTATGGGCTATTACACCGGCCTCCAGCTCGGGGTAGCAGTGCAGCGCCACAATGACATTGGGCTCGGGGTCCTCAAGGATACCCTCCTTTATCATCATCTTCGCGCCCGTAATACTCTTTTCCTCGGAGGGCTGAAATATTAACTTTACATTCCCCTTTAACCTCTCCTTTATAGAGGCAAGGACCTTGGCCGTGCCCAGCAGCACCGAGGTATGTACATCATGACCGCAGGCATGCATGACGCCGGGCACACCGGAGGCGTAGTCCGATTGCTTTACGTCCTGAATGGGAAGAGCGTCCATATCAGCGCGAAGCGCTATTGTGCGCCCCTCTCCGGCCTCGCCCCTGATAATGCCCATAACGCCGTGGCCGCCTACATTTTTTCTTACCTCCACACCAATACTCTCAAGGGCCCCGGCCACAAGGGCGGCGGTATTTCTCTCCTCTCCCGATAGCTCGGGGTTGCCGTGAATCCTGCGCCGCACCTCCCGTACCTTCTCCTCAACGGCCTCGGCGTTCTTGATTATCAGCCTGAAGAGTTCCGCCTCCTGTCTGGTCTTTTTCATGCCCGCCCAACTCCTTTCAAAAGTATGAACATAAAACCCCGACTCCCTGCCTTAATCCTTTTTATTCTCTTCCCCCAGTGGGTAAAAAACCCTGACGGCCCCGCCGCGCCTGCAGTCTCCGGAGCCGGTAAAGACACCTTCCTCGCAGACAATGCTATGGACCCCGCCAAAATACATATCCTTCTTATTCCATCTCTTGACCTTAACGTCCATGGCCCGAAGCGCCTCCAGCTCACCCCCGGAGACACCTTCCTCAACGTCGGTAACCCCATCCTCATAGTGAATACGCGGGGCGTTCACGGCCTCTTCCACGGGAAGCTCAAAGTCTATGACATTGAGTATGGTCTGCAGCACGGCGCTCCTGATCCTCTTGGAGCCGCCGCTTCCAAGCACTATCTCACCGGCACTGCCTCTCATTACGATAGTTGGGGCCATCATGGAGCTCAGCCTCTTGCCCGGGGCTATGGTATGAAAACCATGGGGGTTAAGGTCGTGCTCGCCAAGCATGTTGTTCATCATAATTCCCGTGCCCGGTATCATAAACCCGCAGCCCATGCCCACGGAGGTGGTAATAGAGACAAGGTTGCCCTCTACATCGGCAACGCTTATCTGTGTGGTGTCGCCAAGGGGCCGGGGTCCCGCTCCGGCGGCCCTTCTCTCTCCCTTGCCCTCTTCAGCAAGGCGCCTCCTGAAATCCTCCATGTGTTCATCTGAGAGAAACTTTTCCAGAAGTCCCGCGTCAAAGAGGCTATGGTCAAAAGAAGCGCGCCGTGCCTCGTTCGTTATCTTCATGACATGGGCAAGACGCCTGAGATAAACGGCGGTATTGTGTCCAAGGCCCGCAACATCGGTCTCCTCAAGGAGTCTCAGCGCAAAGGCTATGAGGGCGCCGCCAGAGGATGGCGGAGGGTTTGTGTATATGGTCCTGCCTCTATAGGCAAGCTCAACGGGTTTTCTGGTGATTGGCCGGTACGCGGCAAGGTCCTCTTCAGTAATAAGACCTCCGTTCTTTACTCCAAAGCCCTCTAAAAGTCCCTCTGCCACGTGGCCGGTGTAAAAACTCATTAACCCGTCTCTAACAAGGGACTCGAAGGTGCGGGCCATGTTTTCGTGTCTCATGACCTCTCCGGCCTTAAGGGCCCGCCCCTCGGGCATGTATAGGGCCGCCGGCTCATCAGAGGCTCGAATCATGGGCTCAAGAAGGGTATTAAAGTAGGCCTGGGCAGAGTTAATGGGCACGCCTTCTCGGGCCATGGTTATGGCGGGCTCGAGCAGGACGTCTACGGGTAGCCGGCAGTGGTTTCTTCGCACCTCCTCAAGGCCTGCGATTACGCCCGGCACGGCCGCCGAGGCCCGGCCTATGTAAACTGTCTGAAGCGCGTCGGCAAAGTCTATCTGAAGGGGAAAAAAATCAAGCTCTCCCTTATCAGGGGCGCCGAGGCCCGGTATTGAGGTGAAAAAATCATAGACCAGATTTGCGCCGCCGGCGGTATGGACCGTCATAAAGCCGCCGCCTCCGGCGCTGGTAAGGGCTGACTCCGCCACAAAAGAGGCAAAAGCCGCGGCCACGGCCGCGTCAAAGGCATTGCCGCCCTCCTCGAACATGGCCGCCCCGGCTCCTGCCGTAAGCTCGTGTCCACCTGCGATTATACCCTTCAACCCCCCTCGCCTCCCTTGTAGCCCGGCCCCAGGATCTCCGTCTCAAGAAGGCCTGCGAGCTCACGGCAGAGGGCCTTCAGCCCATGCTTTTCAGCGTTTATATCTATCTGCCTCCGGGCCCCGGAATCACCTCCCGCAAGCATTTTTTCAAGGTCCCCGAGATAAGACTCCGTACCAAGCGACTCGGCCCCGGAGCCGCACCAGGCAAGGAGCTCCCTTATGGCCTTTCTCGCGCTAATTGTGGCCGTGCCGTCTTCTGTAATGAGCTCCCCTTCAAGGCCGTACCTGCAGGCGCGCCACTTATTCTCCCTGATAATGGCGGAATGGGGCCTCTTAAAGCAGACGCCACGGTCAAAGTCATCGCCGAATTTTTTTACCAATGCCTGAATAAAAGAGGCAATACACATGACCTCATGAAGGGTAGAGGGGATATCGCATATCCTCACCTCTATGGTGCCGAAATCCGGATGAGGCCGCACATCCCACCATAGCTCGCGGATGGTCTTGATGGTGCCCGTGGCAATGTATGTATTTACCAGTTTTGAGTAATCCGCAAAATTATGAAAATAAAAGGGCATGCCTCCTATTGGGAGGTTCTCAAAGACCTTTGTCCTGTATGACATAAGCCCCGTGTTATCACCTTCCCAGAAAGGCGAGTTTGTTGAGAGGGCAAGGAGATGGGGCAGGTAGTAGAGCAGGCGGTTCATTACATATATGCATTTTTCGGCGCTGCGGATGCCAACATGGACGTGGAGCCCGAAAATATTAAACCTTCTGGCCACCTGCTGCAGGTTCTTGAGGAGGTCTTCATATCTCTCGTCAGGGGTAACGCTCTGCGCCTTCCACCGCGAGAATGGATGTGTGCTCGATGCCGCTATGAGCACACCCTGTTTTCTGGCCTCTCTTAAGACAGGTTCAAGTTTCTGCGCCAGGTCCAGCCTTGCCTCGGCAACGCTGTAGCACTTTTTTGAGATAACCTCAAGGTTACTCATTATGAGCTCGTGCTTCACGGCACCCGAGAGCCCGGGAAGTGCGTCAATTATATGAGTGGACCGCGGGACAAGCTCAAGGGTCTCTTTGTCCATGAGCTGCAGTTCAAGCTCCACTCCCAGCGTAAGGTCTTCATGACCGTTATATACTATCTCCATGCCTCTAATAAAACCCTCTTTACAGGATTATCCAATAAAAGGCCCTCTAAGGGGATGCGCTATGAGAAAAAACCGCCGCGTGGCCGCCCCTGCCATGGATTAAGGGAAGAGGGATTAAAGGTCCACCAGTATGCTCTTGCCCTCCACCCTTACCTTGAATGTCTTTATATTACATGTCTTGATATCTGCCATAAGGGAGCCAATACGCATAAAGAAGGCCGCCAGGCCCTCTGGCAGCTCCTGGCCCTGGGCAGGGTTATGGGGCACGGGGCCGCTAAGGGCCGCGCCGCTGGTAATATCAAACTGTGCGCAGTGCATGGGGCAGGTGAGGATATACCCCACAAGGGTGCCCTTATCAAGAGGCGCGCTCATGTGGCCGCACCTGTTCTGGAGGGCGTAAAACTTTCCGCCGTCATTACAGAGCACTACTTCCATGCCCTCCAGGGCATAACCCTTCATACCGCCCGGGGCTATCTCATCTTTTTTCGCCACCTCTACAAACACTTCAGATGTCCTTCATCTCATGAGGAGGGAAAATCTCCAGCGCATCGGGGTCCTCAACATCCTTATGAACAAATAGACCGCACCAGCACCGGCGCATACAATCAAAGTGCTCTCTATGAAAGGGTATACAGGGGCAGACTATCTTCATGTCCAACTCGTGGACCCCTGTAAGCCCCTGACAGGGACAATAGGGCGCTCCTTCGCGGGCCTCTATGAGGACCTCCTGCTCCAGGAGAAAATCCACCTCCTCCTCATCGGGGCTGAACTTATATCCCATCAAATCCACTACATACTCAAAGAGAAATTTCAGGGCTTTTTTTCTCTGCTCCAGTGAAGTATCAGGGCTCGTCCCTACCTCTCCCATGGTTTCTTCTCCAGTTGCAGACCAAGGAGCTCGGCGAACCTTAGGGGGTTATACCCCACCACTACGTCATCGCCTATTCTCACCCAGGGAAAGGACGGGGTGCCCGATGTCTCCATATCATCGCGTATCCCGGCCTGCGCCTCCTCGTCCGCCGTGTCGTACTCCACATACTCGAACTCCACATTATTATCATGGAAGAATTTTTTCACCTTTCTGCACCCCGGACAGGTGCTCAGCCCGTAAAAGAGCACATCTTTCATTCTCACACCTCTATCTTGATAAATACTTGTCCATCCGTGATACGCCACTGGTATCTACCAAGGGAAATCTCCTCGGCATCGATAAATACGCCGCTCCTTATATCGTACTTCCACTCATGACATGGACATTCCATGATATGGTCCCTTAAGGAACCGCCGTCAAGGGGGCATCCCATATGAGCGCACTTATTGGAGAGGGCGTATATCTGCCCCTCTTTTTTTATGAGCAGAACCGGCACTCCGCGAGGTCTCACGACCTGCGGGCTTGAGTCAGAAAGCTCGGATTCGTTACAGACATAAACCCATGGGTCTGAAGGCATGATAACGGCCCTCCTCAAGGTCTCTATCACCTAAGGTCTGGCTTTGATTATATATTATACACCAGAAGAGGGATATTGCAAGAGAGGGCCGGGCTGGCGGCAAGGCTTACCGCGGCAAGGCAGGACTGGAAAAGAACGGCCTTAATCCCCTCTTTTACTTACATCACCGGAGATGGGCTCGGGGTAACGTATGCGCCCGAGAAACCTCTTGGATACGCCGGCCACAAGGGCCAGCTCCACGATATGAGCCCCCTCGGGAACTTCTACATCCACCCTGTCGCGGTCTCCCACCACGGCCCCTTCAAAAAACACCTTTTCATCGGGAGTGGCCTTGAAGACGCTCCAGGCGTAAGGCTTCCCGTCTATGGATACCTGAACTACATATTTACCGGGCTCCACCGTGCCCGGCGGCAGGAGAAGGCGCATATAGGCCTTTGCGCGCATGGGCCCGGTAAGCCTCACCTTGAGAGGTTTACCCGTAGTTGATTCCCACCACCTCTGATGCCCCTTAGGCACCTTAAGTAAGGCCTGTTCGGCGTTAATGGGGGGCTCGGAGGTCCAATCCACCTTATCGGCGCCGGAATAATGACCAAGCTTTATACCGCCAAGCAAAAAGAGCACTGAGAATATGGCCATGACAAAGTACTTCGTTGTCTTCCAGTGCACGGTCCTCTTCCATCTGCTTTTATGAATGGCCGGCCAGACCTCTTTCTCGGCGCGAACAAGGTCATTGGGAAAATCAACCTCCACCCAGGGCATACCTGCAACGTTATAGGCCTTCATCTTAACGTTGGAACATATGCCCCTGATGGCCTCTATGCTCCAGCAGTTCTCCGCGCCGCTGCTGATAAGGGCATCGGCGCGCGCCATGAGCAGATGCACGCCCTGGGCGTCATAACAGGTAAGCCCGATGCTCTCACCACGCGTGGCCTCAGGCGGCAGGTCTTTACCAATGTCCAGAACAATTCCTTCCTGCACGGCCACCTTGGTCTGCTCGCTCCCTCCGGTGCTGGATGAATCAAAGGCAAGGCCATTACCGCCCTTGGCCAGAAGACGGTCCAGTATCTGAGGGTGAAAGAGCAGGTCGCAGTTCATCAAGACAAGAGGCCCCTCTATCCAGTCACGGGCAAGCCAGAGCGAATAGAGGCTGTTAGTCTCGTCATAACGGGTGTTCTCAATAAACTCAACGCGGTCGCCAAGTTCAGCCCGCACTGCATCGGCCTTGTACCCCACAACTACAAGGACCCTGCCGATACCGGCGTCGTTCAGCGCCTCTATCTGGTGCTCTATAAGGGGACGCCCCCCTACGGGGACGAGGCATTTTGGCAGCCCGTTTGAGACCCGCTCAAGCCTGCTGCCGTACCCTGCCGCCAAGATTACTGCCTGCATTATTTATTCCTCTCTCCAGAAAAGCGCAGTGGTTTACGCCTGTTTTTTCTCTTTTTTCTCTCTGGCCTTACCGGCCTTCCACTCAACATACTCTGAGGGCGTGCCATCGAACTGAATCTTACCTTTATGCATATAGAGCAGCCTCTGGAAACTCTGGACATGGTGCTGGTCCGGCAGTGCCACGATGAGTATGCGATTAGAGGCGCGTTTTATAATTGCCTTGAGACAATGTCTGGCCTTCCGGCCGCTAAGTCCGCTTAAAGGGTTATCAAGGACCCATACAGGCGAGTTATCACTTAGTAGTATGCCCCCGAGGCGAAGAAGCCGGGCCTCGTTCATGGAGAGGCTGTTTGAGGCTACCTTCTGTTCGAGGCCTTTCTTAAAGCTCTCTATTACTTGCCATGCCCCTATGCGCTGCAAGTCCTTCTCGTCCTTGGGCGTCAGGGCTTCGGGGCCAGCCAGGCCCAGGTGCTTCCATACCCTTGCTGCGGGAAAGACCGGGGTCTGCGAGAGATAGGCCACTCTTTGGGAGAGGC
Source organism: Thermodesulfobacteriota bacterium (assembly GCA_046753945.1). Classification (GTDB taxonomy): domain Bacteria; phylum Desulfobacterota; class GWC2-55-46; order GWC2-55-46; family JADFVP01; genus JAJRZX01. The sequence goes on along the minus strand of JBHHUW010000021.1, from coordinate 12,405 downwards.
CGCCCTCTTTTTTAAGTATCTTCTCATCATCCCAGTAGACCCTTCCCCTGTCAGGCACCTCTACGCCGGCAAGGATGTTAAGGAGACTGGTCTTGCCGGAACCTACGTTGCCCATGACCACAACGCTGCTTCCGGGCCGAATCAATAGGTCCGTACGGCGAAGCCTGGGCTTACCCTCACGGCCGTGGCCAGTATCAAGGCGGGCCCGCTCAAGGCGAAGACCAGTTACAAGGGGCTCTGGCCCCTCCAAATTTTTCTCCTGCTCTTCCTCCACCCCGTCAGCGTCTACTGATGACGGGGCATAGCGGGTATAAACACCGAGCCTGTCTGCACAGGCCAGAACCTTACCGGAACGCGCTATCTGCCTGCCCACCTGCACCATGCGGCGGTGCACTGTCATGGCATAGGCGATAAATATAAAGAGGTCCCCCGGGGCCAGGCTTCCCGCGCTTACACCAAGGGCCCCTATCCAGAGGGCAAGTGCAACGGCTGCGGCAAGGAGAACATGAACATAAAGCGATGAACGGGCTATCATGGCCGTTATGCGCACCGTCTTACGGGCGCTGGACCAGTTGATATCATCGGCCTGCCTGTCCATGGCCCCGGTCTCAAGGCCCTCTTGAATGGCCGTGGCGTAGTCCCCTTCCTTTCGCCTCAGTTTGCTCGCCGTACCCGCCACCGGAGTGGCCGTGTATGCCCCGATATATATGGCAATCAGGCCGGAGACAAGGAATATAAGACCAAACCAGATGGAGACCCAGGCCATCACCGCAGAGGCCGCTATAAAGAGCATGCCGTTCTGAAGTCCGTGGACCATGATGCCCGAGAGACTGGCCTTGATGCGGGCGCTGTCCCCGATGATACGCGCCAGTATATCTCCCGTAGCCGTGCGCTTATGGAGCGGCATGACCCCGGCGCCGAAGACCGCCGCGGCACGCATATCATGGGCGACCTGAGCGGAAAACCTCTTTATGTCTACACGCTGCACCATCTCCGCGAGACCAAGACACAGGGCAAAGAGCACATATATGGCCCCCAGCAGTATGACGGGGTTTCCCCATTCGGGAAGATACTGCACCATAGCGGCGCCCTTATGGGAGCCCTCCGGAAAGACTATCTCTATAACCCCGCGCAGCGGCCATGGCATAAGCAGGCGAAAGACAACCACGCCGATGGTAGCAGCCGTGCCCCGCAGAAGCCATTGACTGTGACGCCCCCCGTAAGTAAATAGGGTCTCAAAGGCCCTGTTCTTTTTCTTTTCACTCCACTTCATATATGGGTCTGGCTACATACAGGCCAATTGTATGCAGGAGACAATTGTTTGCGCGCCCTAATAATTTCCGCGTAAAACATTACCACCACTTATCGTCACTCCTTCGTCTCCAGCGTAACTACGCCTTCGGGCAGAGCCTCGGCCAGCCCCGCGGCATAGCGCACCACACCGGCTACGTTTCGGGCGGCGTTGCCGGGGTCGTGAAAGAGATGAGCGGCCATGGCTCTACGAACCTCAGCCTCACTATGGGGGTTTGCCAGAATATCCTTTATAGCGGCCTCAAGTCCGGCGGGCTCGCTGACAAGACGGCCAATCTTGCGGCCGTAGGTCTGCAGGTCAAGGGCAGGGGCGCGCTTTGTCACTCGCCGCATAAGTTTTGGAATATCCAGAAAGATAATCGGCCTGTCAAGAAGCGTATACTCAACGGCAACCGAGGACATATCGGTTATGAGAAGGTCCGCGGCGTGTAGGTATGCAGAGATGTCTTTATCGCGTACAAGGCGCACCTGGCCGCTCTCAAAGGGAGCAAGCTCTGTAAACCAGTTTATATCCTTCTTGGGATGGTCGTGGGGTTTTACGAGGAGGTTCCATAGACCGGACTTGCTGATGGCCTCCACTACCTCCCTGCCCATGACGTCAAGGGCATTATACTTCTCCCCCGTAGGGGCAAAGAGGATGGTAGGAAGCTTCGGGTCAAGGCCCATGCCGCTTAGCAGCGCCTCTCTATCCAGTCCGCTCCCTGTGACAAGGACGTCGGTCTTGGGAAAACCCGTAAGATAACAGGCCGCGCCGGACTCTCTTATAAGACCCTGTTTTCTGTACTGCTCGCCATGATAACGCCCCGGCAGGCATAACATATCGTAACGAAGGGCTTTTTCGCGAACAGCCAGGTTCTTGATGGATACGCCGTGAAATATCTGCACCTTCTTGCCTACGGATTTCGGGAAGAGCGTATCCGATAGATGAGCCGAGACAAGTACATCAAAAGACTCAGACCGCACCCGCTCAAGGGGTATGACATGGTCCATATCAACGGAAAAGGGCTCGTAAAAGCCCTTTAGCTCATAGGAGACATCATCACCCTCTTTACGCTGAAAGCCGCCGGAGAGAAAGATATCCACCTCGGGGTCCCCTGCAAGGAGACGGTACACAGGGAGAAAGCAGACAAAGTGTACCTGCGCGTAACCTGTAAAAAGGACCCTCTTTTTTTTCTTTTCCACTGCCACCGCGGCCCTCCTCTCAGCCCTTCCGGGCCCCGGCCCTCATTGGTTTAAAATCTATAAGAGACAAGAGCCGCAAAGACGTGTTTGTTATATGATTTGGCTTCTGCCTTGTCCACCACCGCGAGCCCTTCACGGGAGGCCTCGTTGTGAGTAAGGGTCCAGCCAAGGTCCATGGTCCACCGCGGGGCAAGCTCGCCCTTAATGCCAAGACCCACCTTCTGACGCGTATCCGTGCGGTCAACGCGTGTTACGTCAAAACGTTCTTCTGATTTATAAGAGGCGAAACGCACCTCGTATTTAGCGTAACCCTTCCAGCCCTCGCCTATCTTTGTAGAGGCCTTGACTCCAAGGGAATGCTGGTTGCGTGACCGGTCCACATTCTGCAGGGTGGGGACATTTATATCTAAACTATCACCGTCACCATTGAGGTCGGCGACTGTATCAAAACTGTCAGGGATGCCGTCTCCATTTAGGTCAACGGCAAAATCAGGTTCGTCGCGTATAAGCATCTCTGTGCCAACGTCAGTATCAATGCTCTTAAAGAGGTAACTGAAGGTAAAGGCCGTATCCTTATAAAGGGCCAGTTTCACATCAAAACCGGCAAAGAGGGAGCCTTCATCACGGACGGCAAAGGGGGCGTCATAGCTCTTGGACTCATAACCTGCCAGAACCCGGCCCGAGACCTTCTCGAGCTCAAGATTGGTCATGGCTGACTTTGCACTCTTCCAGAGACGCCGGCTGTAGTCTACGGTTATTTTTGTCTTATCATAGTGCGCCGGAGAAAATATCTCTTCATTATCCTGAATGATTGAAGTAGGAAGGCCTACACTGAAGGTCAAATCTTTGTCAGCAGCGCCGGAGAGATAGTTCTTCTTGAAGATATTTGGCGCGTAATCAAGCTCCAGCCCCACCGATGCATGGTCCTCCACCTGCTGCCTGAGCCCAATACCGAACTCGAAGAAATTCTTTTCCATGTTCTTTGAGTATACATTATAGGCTACCGAGGGTCTTACCGAGAAAGTACGCCCCCCAAGACCGGGCCGCTTGAAAGTGGCCTTCAACTGCGGGGTAAAGATAAAATCACTCTCAGAGTCCATGTCCTCGTAGCGTCCGCTCATCTGGTCTGAGGTGCTATTGGCGTCAAAGCGGTCAGACTGCGAAGATGAAAACTTGTAAACATTAGTATCTAAAGTAAGCCCCATGCCGGCCTCTGCCTTCCACTTCCAGCCGCCGGCCTCATTACCAGAGGCCGCGCCGCCAAAAAGGCTGATAAGCCCCAGGGCGCATACAAATACGATAATAAGGTTAAACCAAGACTTTTTCATACTCTTCATCTTTTTTTCCCCCTGAATTCATGAATCGATTTTGTCTCTTTGGACCAAGGCGGCCTTAATAAAGTTAAACTCTTACCATGCCGGATGGTTTATTAGAATATAATTAAATGCAAAAACCCTTAAATTCACCTTCCAGGCCCGGCCGCGAGAGAACATTTCAAGATAAAACTTATTAAAACTACTATGTTTTATACTCTTTGTAAAGTGCATATATCACATCCTGAAATCCCCGGATGGAGAATAAAAAAAAAGGGGGAGCAGATAAGACAGTAGAGCGCTCATCCCTTTGAAAAACGCAGATGCCCCCCTTTATTAAGTTCGGCCCCTCGCTTACTGTAAGAGAAGAAGGGTTATGCCTCAGCCTCCAGGACGCCCGCCTCCAAATGCCTCTTTCTGATCTCAGCGGCAAGGCCGTCAAGGGCCGAAAAATCACTCTTGCCGGGCTCGCCCTTTATCTCCATAGGCTCGATGTACTCAAGTTTCAGACCCGAGAGCAGCCCCTTTATCTGCGGCACCATCCTTGAGCCCCACCCGTAAGAGCCGATAATGGAGGCAAACTTCAGCTTTGGCTTCAATGCATTGGCCAGAAAGGCCGCGCTGACCACCAGGGGGTGAGCGCCTGTAAGAAAACACGGCGAGGCAATGATAATGGTGGCCGCGTCCACTAAAGAGGCGGCGTACCTGCCCGTATCGGCAACTGTAAGGTCAAACCTCTCCACCCTTACACCCTCTTCCGAGAGCGACTCCGTAAGGCGGTCCACCATCCTCCCGGTGCTTCCGTGCATGGATACATAGGGCAGCACTACGGTATTGGCGGCCTCATCAGATACCCACTTGCAGTGCGTCTCCATGACAAAGGAGACGTCCTTGTGCACAGGGCCGTGGCTGGGGGCGATAATCTCTATATCAAAGTCCGAGAGCATGGCAAGGTGCTTTCTTATAATCTTTCTAAAGGGCATCATAACCTCGGCATAGTACCGCTTAATGGCCTCGTAGACCCTCTCCTCTCGGCTGGAGTAAAGCTCAGAGGTGGCAAGATGAGAGCCAAAAAGGTCGCAGCTGAAGAGCACCCCGCCCTCTTGAAGATAAGTGCACATGGTCTCGGGCCAGTGCACCCAGGGCGTGGAAATGAACTCAAGGGTCTTGCCGCCAAGGGGAAGCGTATCCCTGTCCTTGACCACTACGAACCTCTCTGCCTCTATGGATAGATGACTCATGAGCAGTGTCTTACACTTATCATTGCAGACAACCATGGCATCCTTATACTTCCTGAGAAGCTCAGGTATGGCCCCGGAATGGTCCTGCTCCGCATGGTTGGCAACTATGTAGTCAAGGGTCTCCACCTCCTCAAGATGGCCCATGAGAGTGGAAGTCATGGCAGGGTCTACCGTGTCTATAAGGGCAGTCTTATCACTGCCCTGTACAAGGTAAGCGTTGTAACTTGTCCCCTCGGGCAGAGGCACCAGGGCGTCAAAGAGACGCCTTGAAAAATCAACGGCGCCTACAGAGAAGACCCCATCTATTATCCTCTTTGATCTCAACATCCAGTAAAAACCTCCCTCCCGCTTTCTTTTGGAAAAAAGAAAGCGGGGCAAAGAAAACCAACGGGGGAGAATGCGCACTACCAACGAAGAGTCATCATCGCCCCACTATACCTTGTAGGGTGGGCTCTGCCCACCAAAATAATACCGCTCCTACTTTCTTTTGGAAAAAAGAAAGTAGGACAAAGAAAACCAATCGGGAATAAGCTGACTACCACTTAATTTACATCATAGGCCCCACGAGGCTTCCGAAAAAAGAAAGCAGGACAAAGAAAACCAACGGGGGAGAAGCCCCCTGCCATTGCAAAAACGTCCTGCGCCCCGCGAATCCTATAGCCCCCTATTTATGCCTTTACTATCTTCCTGCTCCTGATGCCCGCCGTGGCATTACGGGTATCCACGACAATATTACTGTGCTTTACCACCCACTTGTAGTCATACGAGGAGTGGTCCGTGGCGATTAAGACAAGGTCGCATTTACCAAGGACCGCGGCCGTTAGTTTAGTGGAACTCATCCTGAAACCCTTTCTCTTGCTGATGGCAAGAGGCACAAAAGGGTCATTGTACCTTACACGGGCGCCTTTTGACTTTAAAATCCGTATAAGCTCCATGGAGGGGGACTCACGCATATCATCAACATCCTTCTTGTAGGCCACGCCGAGGACCATGATTTGCGCGCCTTTTATGCTCTTTTTCTTCTCATTAAGGGCCTCCATGACCTTGTTCACTACAAAATAAGGCATATTGGTATTTATCTCACCGGCAAGCTCGATAAACCTCGTGGAAAAATCAAACTCGCGGGCCTTCCATGTAAGATAAAATGGGTCTATGGGAATACAGTGTCCGCCAAGACCTGGGCCGGGATAAAAGGCGTTAAAACCAAAGGGTTTTGTGCTGGCCGCCTTTATAACCTCCCAGATGTCTATGCCCATGCGGTCGCTGAGAAGCTTAAGCTCGTTCACAAGGGCGATGTTCACGCTCCGGTAGATATTCTCAAGGAGCTTTGTCATCTCAGCGGCATCTGTTGAGGATAGCTTTACAACCCGCTCCACGACCTGCGAGTACAAAAGAGTGCCCAGGGCCTGGCATTTACCTGTAATACCACCCACTATCTTGGGCGTGGTGCGCGTTGTGAAATCCTCTCTGCCCGGGTCCTCACGTTCAGGCGAGAAGACAAGGAAAAAATCTCTGCCCGCCTTTAGTCCATTTGCCTCGAAAAGGGGCTGGAGCACTTCCCGCGTGGTGCCGGGGTAGGTCGTGGACTCAAGAGAGATAAGCTGACCCTTTCTAAGGTCTCTGGCTATATCAGCGGCCGTGGCCTCCACGTATGTAAGGTCCGGCTCTCTCTTAGGTGATAGCGGCGTTGGAACGCAGATGATAACAACGTCGGCCTCTGAGAGCCGGCTCATATCCGAGGTAGGTATGAAGGTTTTTTGGCCTCCCTTTTTTGCGTAAGAGGCCATCACCTCAGATGGTATATGTTTTATATAGGAAGTCCCGGCCTTGATAAGCCTCACCTTCTCCGGGTCAGTATCAAAGCCCAGCACCTTGAAACCCTCCTCCAAAAACCTGATGCTTATGGGAAGACCAACGTAACCGAGACCTATGACGCCTATGACGGCCTCTTTACTCTCTATTAATCCCTTCACTCTCGAAAAACTTCCGGCCATGAAATCCTCCATTTTTTTCAGTGCCTTATACTATACATGATAGCACTTTAAAATCACATGGCAAATGAACTCTCTTGACGCGGCCCTTGCCTCTCCTTAAAAAACCATATCCATGTAAAAGCTCTATCTTACCTTCATGGCCGAACTCATTCACCCCGGCCCAGGACTTAAGCCTTACCACGGACGGAGCTGATTGATTACATGCCTGTCAATAATACAGGCTTAGGGCATATTAAGCGCAGAAAACCTGTTTTTTTGTAGAGGTTTTTTTCAGGAGGGGGGGGTGGGGGGCTTTAATAAAGAGACGATTCGCTATAAAACTTAAGACCTGATCTATCCGCAGATGATAGCGGAATATTTTTTGGGATTGAGATGCGGCATATCCCGGCCTCCTCACTAACGAAAAACCTCACGAATATAGATTCCTCCCCAGAACTCAGAGGCAGTGGCTCCGGACTACCCGGCCATGACCTTCACATGCACGCTCCGGGTTCTCGGCCCGTCAAACTCCGTAAAATATATACCCTGCCACGTGCCAAGGACCAGCCTGCCCTCTCTGATAATAACTGTCTCCGAGGCCCCTGTAAGCGTGGATTTTACGTGGCTGTCAGAGTTGCCCTCGTTATGCCGGTAATCCCTGTCCTCGCGCTCTATGAGCTTTTCAAGCTTCATAACCATATCAGAGGGCACATCAGGGTCGGCGTTCTCATTAATAGTGATCCCCGCAGTAGTGTGGGGGCAGAAGACTACGGCAATGCCGTCTCTGACGCCGCTCTTTTCCACACATCGGGCCACCTGCTTTGTTATACAGACAAGCTCGCTGCGTTTTCTCGTCCTTACAGTAAAATTACTCATACCTTCTCTTTTAAAGAGTGGATTTATGTGGTAACTTTACTTTATGTCCTTTTTTATGTCAATACCCCCGCATACTCATGGAACTGCTACGCTTAAAGTAGAGCGGCGTTGCAATCTAACTTTGCGGGAGCGCGTAAATCCATGATGGAGCCCGCAGAGTGGGAAAAATTATACCGCGAGACTGAGACAAGGAAGATGCCCTGGTATTACCCCGGCCTTGACCCCGACATTGAGGCCGCCCTGGGCACGATGAAGATTAAGAAGGGCCGCGCCCTTGATATCGGCACAGGCCCCGGCACTCAGGCCATGGCCCTGGCAAGGCTGGGATTTACTGTAACGGCTACGGATATCTCCGGGGAGGCCATAAAGTTATGCCGCGAAAAAGCAGAGCGCGAGGGCCTCTCCATTAACTTTCAGGCTGACGATATCCTGCATAGCAAGATAAGCCCGGCCTTTGAACTCATACTCGACAGGGGGTGCTTTCACTCCCTGCCGCCTTCGGAGAGAGAAAAATACAGGGAGGTTGTCCATAACCTCCTCGCCCCGGGGGGAGTACTTCTTCTAAAGTGCTTCAGCATAAAAGAGACCATGGAGGACGGGCCCTACCGCTTCAGCCCCCAGGATATAAGAGAGTGTTTCAGGGCCGGCTTTAATGTCTTATCTATAAAAGAGACAATCTATCAGGGCACCCTCACACCGCGTCCTCTGGCCCTCTTTGTAATAATGAGAGCCGGCTAAGTACAAGCCCCGGACGCTTACAGAGAAGAGAGGCCATGCTTTGACTTATGGCCCGCTTATTGATATTTTTTTACTATGGAGAATAAAGGACCGTGGTCTCTGGAGAGAACATAGCCCATATATGGAGCCGCGCTGCTGAGACCCAACACAAGGCCTTCATGGCCGAGGCCCTTCTCGAGGCCCGTAAAGCCGCGGCAATGGGAGAGGTGCCCGTAGGGGCCGTCTTAACCCTTGGGGAGAAGATAATTGCCCGTGGATACAATAGAAAAGAGACCTCCGCGGACCCTACGCTCCACGGCGAAATTGTGGCCATCACAGGCGCGGCCAGGGTCCTTAACGCGTGGCGCCTTGCCGGGACCACGCTGTACGTAACGCTGGAACCTTGTCTCATGTGCATGGGGGCCCTAATTGCCGCCCGTGTGCCAGGACTTGTCTTCGGGGCAATGGACCCAAAGGCCGGAGCCTGCGGCTCCCTTTTTGACCTCTCCAATGATACAAGACTCAACCACAGTATTGATGTCATTGGAGGGATATGCGAAGCTGAATCACGGAGGCTGCTCCAGGATTTTTTCAAGGAGCTTAGAAAAAGATAAATTTTCCCCATGGCCCGGAACCGGCCAGGGGCATGCGAAGTATTTATTTTTTAAAAGAGGAGGGGTAAAGATGACAGAGGTAGCAGAACACATTTTTAGAGAATATGACATACGCGGGTTATACGGCATAGACCTTACCGATGAGGTGGCCGAGTACATAGGCCGCGCCTACGCGGTCTATGTGCGCGAGGCCGGGCTACTTAAAGACCCCATTACAGTAAGCATTGCCCGAGACGTAAGGCTAAGCTCCGATTCGCTGAGGGACGCCCTTATACGGGGCCTGCGCGAGAGCGGCGTCAACTGCATTGAGGTAGGGGTCTGCCCAACACCCCTGCAGTACTTCTCCATGCAGAGCCTTGAGGTAAAGGGAGGCTTCATGATTACGGGAAGCCATAACCCCCCCGAATATAACGGCTTTAAGATAAGCATCGGCAAAGAGACCATACACGGCGCGGAGATTCAGAAACTTGGCGCTGTCTTGAGAAATATTATAAAAAAAGGCCCGCAAAAATCCGAGCGCCTCGGCGAACTCCGCTCCGTGGAGATAATCCCCTCCTACGTGGAATACATAAAGGGTCTATTCAAGCTGCCGTACCTTGACCGCGAGATAAAACTCGTCCTTGACTGCGGCAACGGCACTGCAGGCCCCGTAGCCGTGCCCCTCCTGCGAGACGGACTTGGCTGCGATGTCAATGATATCCATGCCCAGCCAGACGGCAGGTTCCCAAACCACCACCCCGACCCAACGGTGCCTGCCAACCTCTACGACTTAATCGAGACAGTAAAATCCAATAAGGCGGACTTTGGCATCGCCTATGACGGCGACGCCGACCGCATTGGCGTTGTTGACGAGAAGGGCGAGATAATCTGGGGCGATAAGCTCATGGTCATATTCGCCAGAGATATCCTCGAGTCCACGCCCGGGGCCACGGTAGTAGGCGAGGTAAAATGCTCGCAGGTCCTCTATGACGAGATAGAAAAGGCCGGGGGCAGACCCGTAATGTGGAAGACAGGCCACTCCCTTATAAAAGCCCGCATGAAGGAACTGGACGCCGCCATGGCAGGAGAGATGAGCGGACATATCTTCTTTGCCGACAGGTACTTTGGTTTTGACGACGCTGTCTACGCCTCCTGCAGGCTTGTTGAGATACTTGCGAAAAAGAGGGTCGCCGACCCCTCTGCCACCTTCTCGGGACTCCTCGCCGGGGTGCCAGATACGCTGGTAACACCTGAGATGCGCATCGAGTGCGGCGATGAACTGAAGTTCAAGGTCATCGATAGGCTCGCACAGGTCCTTGAGAATAGCTCCTCTGAAGAGGGCGGACTGAAACTCACAAACGTCATCACAATAGACGGCCTTAGGATGAATTATGAGGGCGGCTGGGCGCTGGTAAGGGCAAGCAACACCCAGCCAGTGCTGGTTATGAGGTTCGAGGCCACGGACGAAGCGTTGCTTGATAAGGCCAAGGCCTTTGTGAGAGAGAAACTAAAAGAAGCGGAACCCGAACTGGAGATACCTTTTTAAAGTGGAGTATCATAGCGCTCAGTGCATAGAGCATTGCTGTGGCTCACCGAAGCCACCCGTCTGCGCAGACTCGACAAAAAAACTCTCTTTCAGAAAAAAGAAAGTGGGTCAAAGAAAACCAACTGGGGAATGGGATTGCTACCATTGAGTATACACCTTGCTCCCACGCTACCCTGGAAAACAGAAAGCCCTTGTAGGATGGGTGGAGTAAAACGCAACCCATCAATAATAAAGCCTTGTAGGTTGGGTAGAGTAAAAACTCTACGCAACAAATCGACGGATACCTATAATGCTCTTGGGGTTAATAAACCAAAGTCAAGCAACGTGGCTGGTGGCAATCGTCAATTAAAAAATCTTGGGTTTCATTCTTCTACCCAACCTACCACGCTACCCTGGAAAAAAGGAACCCAGACAAAGGAGAGAGCACTATTATGCAGAGACCACTGGCGGAAGAGAGGCTCGAAGAGTACGCCAAGCTGGATTGGAAGCAACAGATCAGCCAATATGTGAACACCCTGGAGAAATTGAGAGAGTTCATTAACGTCACCCCTGAAGAGGAGGAGGCCATTGAGACACTCAACACCAGGTGGGGCACTACGCCCTACTTCGCCTCCCTTATGGACGCCGACGACCCGGAGTGCCCCATCAGAAAGCAGGTACTTCCCAGTCTCAAGGAGAAGGAAAACCGCTACGGCATGGAGGACTACCTGGTTTACAAGGAGAACCGTGCCACCGAAGAGAAGCGGCCCGACTCCATCGCGCGCCAGTACAGGGACAGGATAGCTTTCACCGTTACCGATGTCTGTGCCATCTACTGCCGCCACTGCTTCAGGAAAGAGTTAGTAGTTGACCAGGATTTGAAGCTCAGGTTCGACCTTGAAGAGGGTTTTAGATGGATAAGTGAGCACTCTGAGGTAAGGGACGTGCTGGTGACGGGAGGCGACCCCTTTATGCTCACAAATGACAAGGTAGAGTACGTTATCGCGAAGCTCCGCGAGATACCCCACGTGGAGATGATACGCATCGGCACCCGCACACCTATTATCATGCCTCAGAGAATAGACAAGGGGCTGAAAAAGGTCCTCAGCGGCTACCACAAGGTGCCCCTCTGGATAAACACACAGTGCAACCACCCGAAAGAACTTACTGAACACACCTCCAGGGCGATCTACGACCTGCTCTCCTGCGGGGTTAACGTTGGGAACCAGGCAGTGCTCTTAAAGGGCATCAACGATGATGTCGTTACCTTCCGGGAGCTGCACCAGAAGCTCCTGCAAGTGAGAATACGCCCCTACTACGTCTTCTACTGCGAAGCAGCCCCCGGAATAGATCACTTCAGGACCCCTGTTGAAAAGGGCGCGGAACTAATAAGGGATGCCCTCAGGGGACACACCACGGGACTTGCTCAGCCCATGTACGTAATTGCCACGAACATAGGGAAGATCCCCCTCATGCCCGACTACTACATAGTTGAGAAGAACGAGAAGGAGTATACCCTCAGAAACCATGAGGGCAAGACCACCACTCTGCCCAGGATACTCGAATAATATTTGTTCATTCTTGATATTCTCAGGATTGCAATATAGAGACGGGATTGTAGCCTTGTAGGTTGGGTAGAGCAAAAACTCTACCCAACAAATCAACGGATACCTA
>JBHHUW010000020.1:0-20314 GCA_046753945.1 Thermodesulfobacteriota bacterium | reverse complement strand
GAGCTTGGGCTGCAGTCCGCTAATGATGATACTTTAAAGGAGATGAACCGCGGCCACATGGCCGCGGACTTTGCCACAGCCATACGTCGATGCAAGACGCGAAAAATTCCTGTCTGCGCCCATGTCATCTTAGGACTGCCCAACGAGACAGAAAAGGATATGTTTCGCACTATGGAGTTTTTGTCAGGGCTTGGAGTATGGGGCGTAAAGTTCCACCAGCTCCAGATAATGGGGGACCCCCCTCTATGAAGCATATAAAAAGGGTGGCGTAAAAACCCTTGGCCTTAAAGAGTATACATGGCTCGTGATAAGGTGTCTCGACGTGTCGCCGCCCCCCCCCTCGTTTAATCCTTCTTTAATCAGAGATGGATTATCTATAAAAGAAATAATATTCGAGTCCCTTTTGCAGATTTATTCTGACGTATACTTTGCAAGAGGAATAAGGTCTCCGGGGAGGCTTTTACATTTCATTAAATATCAAAGCAAAAGACAGGGAGGTTCAAAGGAAGAAGAAATTGACCTGGAGCATAGCTGTTGTAGCGGTCTTTGTGTTTTCAGGTACGGCCATGGCCACGGATGGGGCTTCCATTTATGCTTCAAAGTGTGTGCTCTGCCACGGCGCAGGCGGCGCGGGCACGGCGATGGCCCCAAAACTCGCTGGCAGCGACTTTATAAAAGGCGATGCCGCGGCCATTAAGAACGTTATCACCAACGGTGTTGAGAAGGATGCCAAGAAGTATAAGGATATTCCCATGAACATGCCTAAGGTAGCGCTCTCCGATGCTGAGCTCGAGGCTGTGGTGGCATATCTGAAGGGGCTCTAAGGCGAAAATTTTTGTAAGGCGGAGCGCAAGGTGAAGTCTCCGGGCTATACCGTCCACTGCGCTCCACTTCTTTCTATCCGGCGTTTTCTCCAAAAAAAACATTTTCCAGTACTTTCCAAGAGACGGCAGGTCTTCTCGTGCCTTGTAGATAACTGCGCATCCCTTGGCAGGGTCTTTGAATCCCTCCAGCGAGGCTGTCTTAATTCCAGGATTCTTCTCACCACCTCAGCAGAGAAATCAGTTTTTTAAGCTTTTCTCCCTCGTGGTATAGCCTTTCATGTAAGTTATCTCCGGTTTTTTGCCGCTTTTGCCCCTTTTGGCCAAAATATTGCATATCTTACTTGAGAGGTGGACCATTTTTATCTTTCCTCCGGTCATTGTCAGGCAGGTAGTTGCTCAACATCCGGGGCCTCGCTGAATCAGGGGTTCAATAAAAAATAAAAGCAGAGAAGGCGCAAGGAGGCCTTTATATTATGAGTGAGATAAGGCTTTATGAGCTTAAGGAGGGCCTTCAGGAGGTGCGAAGGCTCCTTGTCACCATGGTCATGGATAGAAGCGGCGCGAGTATTACGGACCTTATGCCCACCCTTATGGAGACCACAAGGGACATAGACAATAATATTGCCGGTATGCTCCACGAGGGCGCAGATGTGAAGCCGGAGATACGCTCCGCGGTCCTGGAGATCAAAGAAATATGGGAGGCCTTCAGGAAGACAAGGGACGGAGAAATTATCCCGGCGCTTCGGGAGGGAAGATACGATGATGCCACAAAGATTGCCTCTGGGATTCAGGAAAAGAGATATCGCGAGTTTATCTCCATCGCCGAGCTCGTAGGCCTCAGTCAGGGCCTTGAGCGCGCCGTTAGTGAGCAGACACTGAAGATTAGAGAGAACTTTTTCGCCTTTGTAGGTCTATTTGCAGACCTCATGGAGCTCTTTGACCCGTCTTTAGGAGGTCACTGCAAGAGGGTAGCTCTTCTGGTAAAGGGCCTTGCCAATAAGATGGGGCTTCCTGACAAAGACGCCGAGCTAATAGAAGCGGCTGCCAACCTGCATACAATAGGGCACATAGGTCTGCCAAGAGAGATTTTTCATAAGAAGGTGAAGTACCTCAGCGATAGAGAGAGGGCGCTCCTCAGGCGCAGCCCCGTCTTATCACAGGAACTCCTCTCATCCATAGACATCCTGAAGCAGGCGGGCCTTATCATAAGAAGCCACATGGAGCGTTACGACGGAGCTGGTTTTCCCGATGGCCTGCGGGGGGAGGAAATACACTTCGGCGCGAGGATTCTCGCTGTCTGCAAGCTATATGAGACGGTGATGCACAGAGAAGAGCTCCCCCTTCAGCGCCTTGACGCCATCGCCCTTGTAAGGCGCAAAAGCGGCAAGGCCCTGGACCCCGAGGTAGTGAACTCATTCGTGGAGTTCATGGAGGGCAGGACTGAAGACAAGTTCCTTCAGAGGGTCCCTCTGGCAAATATCAAGAGCGGGATGCTCCTTGCCTCGGACCTTACCACGGCAAGGGGGATGCTTCTTGTCCCAAAGGGCAGGCGTCTTAGCAGCGAAATGCTGGAAAAGATAAAAAGTATAGATAAGACAGACCCTATAGTTTCGGCGGCCATGGTGGTCTACGAGCACTGATGGCCGTGTAGGAGCCCCTGTTCTCTGTTCCTGAGTTAGCGGGGGGGGGCAAAAAAGCCTTTTCAGACTTTTTAAGAATCTACAGCCTCTCCCTGACCCCCCCCGGCGATGCCGCCACTTTTTAGAGGATTAAGGCCATTTTTCAGTCTATAATTTTCAGCCTATAAGAAGATATTTTGCCCTCCCTTCCCCCCCACTTTTAAGCCGACTAGTGCTTAAAAAATAGGCAGAATTGTCCATGAAAAGAGCTTTTTATTTTTTCGGGCAGTGACCAGACTCTCTTGAAAGCAATGCTTCCACTTCTGAGGTAGATGTCTAACACCCTGTTAATATTGCTTTTTATTGGCTGAGATGGTTTTGGTTCCCTCTTTTTTCCCGTTGTTGGCCTCCTTCATTCGTGCTGGCACAGGCTTTGCAATATTAAGTATAAGACACGTTCCGGCACTGAAGGCTTTGGAGACGAAGCAGGCGTCTATCTCGTGACGCTTTGTCCCCTATTTCCGTTTTTTTCCTTTTCGTAAAATCAGAAAAAATTTTTCGTGAGAAAAAAATGTCCCGGTGGAGTGGGGGGGAAAGAGGGGGATGGTTATGGGGAGGGGAAAAATCTTTGTCTCATGCAGTGCAGGCGAAGGTGAGAGGTCCGGACCTTGTATCCAACGAGCAGGCATAGAGCAGAGGT
The DNA here is from genome assembly GCA_046753945.1 of Thermodesulfobacteriota bacterium. Classification (GTDB taxonomy): domain Bacteria; phylum Desulfobacterota; class GWC2-55-46; order GWC2-55-46; family JADFVP01; genus JAJRZX01. Next base: position 17,171 of record JBHHUW010000020.1, on the reverse strand, counting down.
AATGAGGCTCCGCTCAATACCCCTTTTGTTTTGGGTGAGAGCTTTGAATAAAGAGGAGATAGAAAGATGAAGCTTGTAGTAATAGGCAACGGCATGGCAGGCGTGAGCTGTATTGAAGAGATACTTCGCCTTGCTCCAGAGAAGTACGAAATTACCCTCTTTGGTAAGGAGAGGCACCCCAATTACAACAGGGTCCTGCTCTCCAGCGTGCTTACGGGCGAAAAAACCCTTGAGGATATTACCCTTAATGACTTTAAGTGGTATGAGGAGCAGGGGATTACCCTGCACATGGGCTCACCCATAAAGCGCATAGACCGGGGTAGACGCGTTGTCGTTGGCGAGGATGGCCTTGAGGTCCCCTATGACAGGCTTATCCTGGCAACGGGCTCCCTGCCCTTTGTGCCAGCGATACCCGGGGTAGACAAAAAAGGCGTTCTATCATTTCGCAACATTGACGACTGCGAGGCCCTTTTGGGCGCTGCGGGCAGGAGCAGGCGCGCCGCTGTCATAGGCGGAGGCCTACTGGGGCTGGAAGCGGCCCGGGGGCTCATGAGCTTTGGCATTGATGTCACCATTGTTCACCTCATGGACCGGCTAATGGAGTCTCAGCTCGATGAGAAGAGCGCCGCGCTCCTGCGAGAGGACCTTGAGGAGAAGGGCCTGAAAATTCTTCTTGGCAGGAAGACCGCTGAGATTACGGGAAATGGCAAGGTAAAAGGCCTGCAATTTGACGACGGAGGCAGGCTCGAGACGGATATTGTCGTCATGAGCGCCGGTATCAGACCCAATATGGGACTTGCAGAGGAGGCGGGCATTTACTGCGAGCGAGGCATTGTGGTAAGCGATACCATGCAGACCTATGACCCCTCTGTCTATGCAGTTGGCGAGTGCGTTCAGCACAGGGGTACTTGCTTCGGCCTTGTGGCCCCGCTATTTGAGCAGGCACGGGTGCTGGCCAATCATCTGGCCGGGGACGCACGCCTCTCTTTTGTAAGTAAGCCTGTATCTACGAAGCTCAAGGTTCCGGGCATTGAGCTTTACTCGGCAGGCAATGTCTCTGGCGGCGCTGGTGTAGAGACCATTGAGTTCTTTGACAGGGGGCAGAGGAGGTATAAAAAGCTCTTTATTAAGGAGAACAGGATTGAGGGGATTCTCCTTTACGGAGATACCGCCGATGGGCCGCGGCTATTTGGGCTCCTTTTAGAGGGCCAGGATATCGGAGAAAAACGCCAGACAATACTCTTTGGCGACGGGATAAGCGGAGGAAAGCCCACTGCCGCCGTAGAGGCCATGCCTGATGAGACGATTATCTGCGGCTGTAACGGCGTGACAAAGGGCGCCATAGTGGAGGCCATTGAAAAAAAAGGTCTCTTTACACGTGAGGATGTTGAGAGGGAGACTCGGGCGGCTACTTCCTGCGGAGGATGCGGTACACTTGTGGAGCAGATACTGGAGGCTACCCTGGGTTCTGACTTTCAGGGAGGCAGCGAGGCTCAAGGTATCTGCGGCTGCACAAAGTACACACGCGAAGACCTTATTAAGAACATACGCGAGAGCAGGCTTACATCTGTTGGGGCAGTAATGGATGTGCTTGGCTGGGAGACCGTAGGCTGCGAAAAATGCAGACCCGCAATCAACTACTACGTCTCCATGGTATGGCCGCGTGAGTGCTCTGATGACCCTACCTCAAGGGTTGTTAATGAGCGGGTCCATGCCAATATACAGAAGGACGATACCTTCTCCGTAGTGCCAAGGATGTACGGAGGAGTTACCACCCCGGAAGAGCTGCGCCGTATTGCTGAAGTGGCAATAAAGTACAGTGTGCCCCTTGTGAAGGTTACAGGGGGACAGCGCCTGGACCTGCTGGGTATCGCAAAGCAGGACCTGTCGGCTGTCTGGAAAGACCTTGAGATGCCCTCTGGCTATGCCTACGGCAAGGCCCTGCGTACGGTGAAGACCTGTGTAGGAGATACCTTCTGCCGCTACGGTACTCAGGACTCCATGGGGCTCGGTGTAGCTCTTGAGAAGAGGTTCGAGGGGTTATGGACACCTGCCAAGGTAAAGATGGGCGTCACGGGGTGCCCGAGGAACTGCGCAGAGTCGGCCATTAAGGATGTAGGTATTATAGGCATCTCAGGCGGCTGGGAGATTTACGTTGGCGGCTGCGGAGGCACCAGGACGCGGGGCGCGGAGCTCCTCTGTACCGTTAAGAGAGAGGATGAGGTTATAGAGATAAGTACGGCCTTCCTGCAGTATTACCGTGAGGAGGCGGTATATGGAGAGAGGACCTTTCAGTTCCTTAAACGCATAGGTCTTGAGGCGGCAAAGAGTGATGTCGTAGAGAACAAGACCCTGCGTGAAGGACTTGTCTCACGTCTCGAAGAGGCCATGGGCGTGGTCTCGGACCCCTGGAAGGCAAGGCCTGGTGCATGATTAGATGAGGTCAGTAAGGGTCAATTATCCGGGCAACCAATGCCCGGGCTGATGCTGAAGATGTTGTATGATGAGTAGTGCAGGTCTCTTAATACAGGCAAGAGACAGTGGGTGAATGGGGGTCTGAACCCAGAGGCGCTACTCTGATTTGCCTTCAGCCTTAAGCGGTCCTGGCTTGACCTTGCTGATGATATTAAGAAAGGCCTCACCATAGAGCTCAAGTTTTTTCTCTCCCACACCGCTTATGAGGCTCATTTCTTCCATGTTCTGCGGGCGGCGCTCTACTATCTCCATAAAAGTTATATCGTGGAATATAACGTATGGCGGCACGCCCTGCTCCCGTGCAAGCTCGGTGCGGCGTTCTCTCAGCGCTCTCCAGAGTTCCCGGTCTACGGCAGAGAGGGTCTTTTCATACTCCTCACGGCCCTTTAAGGGTCCTGCTCTCCTGCTCTTTTTCTCTGCCTTCTTTTCCTTCCTGAATTTTATGGAGAGCTCGCCCCTTAGCACTGCCCTGGCCTCGTGAGTAAGTTTTATAGAGCCAAAACCCTGGGCAGGGGCGCTTAAAAAATTTCTTGCCACAAGCTGGCGTATAACAGACCTCCAGGCCTTTACCCCAAGCTCGGTTCCAATACCAAAGGTCTTCAGGCGGTGGTGGCCGAACCTCTGCATACGTTCCGTCTCATTGCCAAGTAAGATGTCGATAAGGTACCCGGCCCCGAAAATTTCTCCGGTACGGTAGACGCAGGAGAGGACTTTCTGGGCGGCAATGGTTCCGTCCCAGGTCTCTACGGGCCAGAGGCAGGTATCGCAGTTGCCGCACGTTTTTGGGGCTTTTTCACCAAGGTAGGCCAGGAGGGCCTCTCTGCGGCAGGTGGTTATCTCGGCAAGGCCCACAAGTGCGTCGAGTTTATTCCGCTCTACGCGCTTTCTCGTCTCATTGGCCTCGGAGGACTCGATCATATTTCTCAGCATGACGATATCCTGCATGCCGTAGCACATCCATGCACTGGCCGCAAGCCCGTCGCGTCCCGCCCGACCCGTCTCCTGATAATAGGCCTCTATGCTCTTTGGCAGGTCCAGGTGGGCTACAAAGCGAACATCAGGCTTGTCTATGCCAAGTCCAAAGGCTATGGTGGCAACGATTACTATGCCTTCCTCTTTTAAGAAGCAGCTCTGGTGGCGGCTTCTAAGCTCTGCCGAGAGGCCGGCATGGTAGGGCAGGGCCCTTATCTTTTGCTCTCTTAACCACTCTGAGGTAGCCTCTACTTTTTTACGCGAGAGGCAGTAGACGATACCGGCCTCGCCGGGGTGGTTCTCCTCTATAAATCGTAGAAGCTGCTGGCGCGGGTTTTCTTTAAGGGTAATCTGGTAGCGGATATTGGAGCGGTCAAATCCCGTGATAATCACCCGGGCCTTTTCCAGCGCAAGAGACCTTATTATCTCGCCGCGAGTGGCCTCGTCTGCTGTGGCCGTAAGGGCTAAACGCGGTATCTTTGGAAAAGACTCATGGAGCACAGAGAGGCCGAGATAATCACGGCGAAAATCATGACCCCACTGTGATACGCAGTGGGCCTCGTCTATTGCAAAGAGGGCTATCTCAACCTTGTGCAGGAGTGCGAGAAAGCCCTTTGTCAGAAGGCGTTCGGGCGCTACATACAGGAGGTCCAGCTCTCCTGCCATAAGCTGCTCTTCCACATCTCTTGCCTCGTGGTGCTCTTGCGTTGAGTTAAGGTAGGCAGCGCGCACGCCAGATTGAGCAAGTGCGCTCACCTGATCCTGCATAAGAGAGATAAGGGGGGAGACGACAATTCCGGTGCCGTTCCTAACTATGGAGGGTATCTGATAACAGAGGGATTTACCACCTCCTGTTGGCATGAGCACAAGGGCGTCTCTGCCGCTAAGGAGCTCGTTGATGACTTCTTCCTGAGAATGGCGGAATGAATCGTAGCCAAAAACTCTCTGAAGTATTTTTTGGGCCTTAAGTCTCATGGGATAAATTCTACCACGGCTGAATTTGGGCTGGCAAGAGAAGATAAGAACAGGCCATTTGGTCTCAGGTGAGATGCAGGAGGCAGAGTATTAATATTTTAGGGGATAATAACAACAGGAGAGGTAATCAGCAGGGCACTAAAAAAAGGGCCTAAGCCCTTTGTAAACAAAACACCGTTATTTAATTTTTCCTCCCCCTTGTACTCTTCGGTCCCCTTTGCTCTCTCTGCAGTCTCCTTAACTCTTCGCCCCTTCGCCCCTTCGCCCCTCCCATTGGCTCTCTTCGGCCCGCTTATTACTATCCACCCCTCGGCCCCTCGCCCTCTCGGCGGCGCCCCACCGGCCCCTCAGCCCACCGGCCCCTTACATTATCCAGTCTTCTATTAAGATTCTCTTGTCTTCTTTTGTCCACTTATCCCAGTCCCCGAATTTTTCGGCCTTTTGGATGGCGTCTTCTTTTTCGCCGCGGGGCAGGTTGTTATAGATAATAAGCAGGCGTGAGGACGTTATTATATCGGGCTGGTTGATTCTGGACTGGTTGTACCTGTAAATAAGCGGCCAGAGCAAGGAGTCTCCGTAGACCTCTTTTTTACCGGCTATATCCCGGGGTGTATCGCCATCCTGAATAACATAAAAGCTAAAGGTCCCCTTCTTGCCTGCGTAGCTGATGATATCATCGAGGTTCACGGAACCTTCGTCAACTTTTTTCAGAATAGTTTTTTTGAGGTTGCGTATGTTTTCATGAATTTCCACAAGGCTTGGTCTTCTTGCATCAGAGCCGTCATGCATGCTCTTAAGGGCGTAGTTCATGTCCTCTATGGAGCGGACGATCCTGTAAAGATCTTTGTCGTTCTTCTCATTTTTAGGAGTAGAGGCTGTAATCGTGGGGCTCATGGATTCCATTACCTCTTTTGAGGCCAGGTCTTTTTCAAGGCTTGCCACTTGTAGGGGTTCTTCATGAGAGGGAGTCTTATCAAGAGGAGTGAGGAGGGCTCTGGAATTCATTGTCTCTCTGTCTTTCTCTGTAAGACGAGGCGTGGGAAGGGCCGCGGTCTCGTCAATGGAAGCAGCCTCTCTGGAAGGGGTCTCTGCTATGGGAGCGGCCTCTATTGGCAGGTCCACGGTCTCAACCTCCATTGTCTCGTCGTAAGCCGCCTCGTTGGCAATGGCTGTTTTTTCCAGTGCCCTGTATTTTGCTTCCAGTGCGAGGTTTTTTGCCTGCAGTTTTTCTATAATGAAGCGCGCGGCCTCGGCCTCGGCAAGGGCCCTTGCCGTCTCGCTGGCCCTGGCCTCAAGCTCCACGTTTCTCTGGTTCAGTGCCGTGATTGTCGTGGCGGCCTTGCGGTATCTGGTTATTATGGCGCGTGTATCTTCTCTTCCAGGGGTGAATTGACGTTGCTCGGAATAGCCTGAGTTGGCGTCGCGGTATGCGCTCTGCGCCTCTGCAAGCTGCAGGCGTGTATCCTGCAGTTGGGCCTCAAGCTCTACATTTCTGTCAATCATCTTCTGGGCCAGGTAGCTTGTGGCCTGAGCCTGAAGGTCCAGAAGGTCTTCACCCCTTAACCCTGTCTGCAGCCCAGGTGTCTTATCATCAGGGAGAATAGCGCCGGCCTTAAGCGGGGCGCCGTACCTTGGCGCCTGGGCCTTTAGCGGCATGTTCTCATCAAATACCTCTGCTTTAAGGGGGGCGCCTTCTCTTAGGGCCTTGGCCTTAAGGGGCTCATTGAACTCCTGTACCTCTGCCTTTAGCGGCAGGTTCTCATCAAAGACCTCTGCCTTGAGCGGGGCGCCTTCCTTCAGCGCCTCGGCCTTGAATGGCTCGTTTTCTTTCAGGACCTTTGCCTTGAGGGGGGGGGCTGCCTTCAGCCCCTTCTCCATATCAATGTTTCTCGTCTCAAGGAGCTGTGTCTTCTTGCGCAGCTTTTCGATCTTGGCCCGGGCCTGTTCGGCAAAATCCTGTTTCTTGTTCTCCACTTCCTCTAGTTTTGCCTGCAGGCTTAGTATCCTGGCCCTCAGGGTGTCTATCTTCTCTTTGTCTACGGGGTCGGAGGCGCGCTCTGTGGTAATCGTGGTACTATTGTCCTCAAGGTTGGCCTTTAGAGTATCTTCTCTTGCCCTGGATGCTTTTAGGGCCTTTTCCAGCGCCGCTATCCTGCGGGCTTTGTCCTCAAGGGCGCTGCGCAGCGTTTGCTTTTCATTGTCATCAATAGTATTGCTTGCGCTATGGGTACTCTCAAGCTCGGAGATGGTCTTGTCCCGGAGCTCTATCTTGCGGCGTAGCATCCTGGTTGCCTTATCGAGCTCTACTACAAGAACCCTTGCAGATGCCCTCTTTTCGCCTTCTTCCTTTTTTGCCGTAGATGTGGAGGTCTTAAGGGCCTCTTGCGCAGCCTTGAGGCGTGCTTCAAGGGCGGCCCGTTTTGCTTTCGCCTCGACTAGAGCCGGATCCTCGGTCTTTTTATGTATTCCAGCCTCCTGGAGGCGGTCATTCACAGCCGTCTCTTTGGCGGCGCGGAGCTCTTCGAGCTCAGTCTTCAAGGCTTTATACTGCGCTATAGCCTCACGTGCCCGGGCTCTTGCAATCTCGGCCTGAGCCCAACCCTCACCGTCTTTTTTACCTTCATTGAGTGAGTCAGCCCTGGCCAAAAGTCCTACGCGTGCGTTCTCTTCCAGTTGTGCTTTTTCCTGCTCTATAGTAAGGATCCGGGCCTCAAGCCTGGCAATCTCCTCGCTGGCCCGCTCTTCCACCTCTTTACGGATTTTTTCACGCTCGCCCTCAATATCAACCGCATTACCATTCTCTATGGCCATCCTCATCTTTCTCTGTTCCAGGGCGAGTTCACGTTTGAGCTTTTTCTGCTTCCTGCGCTCAGCACTAAGCTTGCCTTCAAGTTTCCGCTGCTTGGCCTCTTTTCCGCGCAGCTGGATTGAAAGGAACTGGTAACTCTGATTTATAGCCTCCTGCTCGGCGCGTGTCTCTTCAATAGTGTCTTCAAGCATACCATTCTCCTTATCTCCCGAGAACCAGCTGAGAGAGAGGGAAAAGGCAAGAAAAGCACTGACTATGAGACTTGCACCCATGATTTTTTCCTTAGTGAAGCTGCCTTGTAAGACCTTTTACATCTACTATATACAAACTACCTTATTCTACATTCTATATTATACTTTTTTAAGTTAAAAAACGATTAAAAATTGTATTAAAAAGCAATTTACTTTCATTTTTTTGTGTATTCCTATAATCAGGCCTTTATTGAAGATATGAGAGAGCTCATTATGTATGATATCATAGATGGCGCTATGATGTCTATCCACTGAAAGTCGGGTTTTCAAGCTGAGGTAAGGTCTATTGTGGTCCTCTACTGAAGGGGGCTTTTATCTTGACTTTTTAGCGCAATTTAGGTTAAGTATTGATATACAAGACATTTCTTCATCACTTCAAAGTCGGCTGTATAATCAGGGCCTTGCCTGTTAAGAGAGGATTGGCAGACCGGTTACATAGATTCACTTTAGAGACGAGCAGGGGGTGCAGCCCCCGGGGTCTTGCCTCGCCATAAAATATTCAATGAAGAAAAAAAATAATCCCCTTTTTTCGAGCGCGCCTCTGATAACGGCGGTAATAGTAGGGCGGATTGAACAGAGGACAATAAAAAAGGCCCTTGTTGCGGGGGCTGATATGCTGGAAATAAGGGTGGACACTTTTGAGAATAGGGGCCCTGAGGATCTTTTGCGGGCCATAAAGAGGCTGAAGGGTTATGAAGGGGCCAGCCGTATTCCCCTGCTTCTGACCTGCAGGGCAAGGTCCGAGGGCGGGGTTCACGCCGTGGCCGCAAGGGAAAAAAGACTTATATATCAAGCCCTTATACCCTTCGTAGATTGTATTGATATAGAGCTTGCAAGGGTGGCCGGATATGGTGATGTTATGGCGCAGGCCAGAAAGGCCGGCGTAGGGGTTATAATCTCATACCATGACTTCAAGGCTACGCCCGGGGCCGCAAGGCTCTCGGAGATAATTAAAAAAGGCATGGCCGCAGGCGGCGATGCGGTAAAGATAGCCGCCACGGCGAACTCGCGTAAAGATATTCTGAGGCTTACCGCAGCGCTTTTGGGGCATAGGAACCTTATCGTCATAGCCATGGGGCCGCTGGGCAAGGCGTCACGCGTCTTTTTTCCCCTGCTCGGTTCCCTTACCACATACGGCTCAGTGACAAGGAGCTCGGCGCCGGGACAGATGCCTCTGGACGAGCTTGTAAGGGCCTTTAAAACTTACGGAATTTATAACTAATACCAAATATTCAAGGAGGGTAAGAGGATGTCAATAAGGGTGGCCATTAATGGCTTTGGTAGAATTGGAAGGAATGTCTTAAGGGCCTCGCTTGAGAATCCGGAAATCGAGTTCGTAGCAGTAAACGACCTGGCCGATGCCGCGGTTCTCGCTCATCTTCTGAAATACGACTCTGTTCTGGGGATGATAGAGGCCGATGTGAGCGCCGAGGGTGACTCAATTGTCGTAAATAAGAGGAAGATCAAGGTCCTTGCCGAGAGGGACCCGGCCAGATTACCATGGAAGTCCCTTAACGTTGATATTGTCCTTGAGTGCACGGGGCTCTTTCGTTCCCGGGAAAAAGCGGCCCTTCACCTTGAGGCAGGGGCCAAGAAGGTCATCATCTCCGCGCCGGGCTCGGACGAGGACATCACCATATGCATGGGCGTTAACCACGAGAAGTACGACCCTGATACTGATTCCGTCATATCCAATGCCTCTTGCACCACGAACTGCCTCGCGCCGGTGGCAAAGGTCCTTGAGGATAATTTCGGCATTGTCAGGGGCCTCATGACAACGGTTCACTCTTATACCAATGACCAGAAAATACTGGATCTACCCCATAAAGACCTGAGACGGGCCCGCGCGGCGGCCCTCTCCATCATACCCACCTCTACGGGGGCCGCGAGGGCAGTTTCCCTGGTCCTGCCTGAGCTTAAGGGCAAGCTCGATGGTATGGCCGTAAGGGTTCCTGTTCCCACGGTATCTCTGGTGGACCTTGTTGCGGAGCTAAAAGAGACGGTGACGGCGGAAGAGGTAAACGCGGCCTTTAAAGATGCCTCCGAGGGGAGCCTGGAGGGGGTCCTCGGCTACTGCGAAGAGCTCTGCGTCTCCATAGATTTTCGCGCCAACCCAAATTCTTCCATTATCGACGCGCCATCCACAAAGGTCCTTGGCGGCAACATGGTAAAGGTGCTCTCCTGGTACGATAATGAGTGGGGTTTTTCCTCAAGGATGAGAGACCTCGTCTCCTACATCGCCTCAAGGGGCCTGTAAAGGGGGTTTGCTCTGGCAGGCAGGGCTCAGTTGGGTGAGAGGGAAGTTTGTTGGATGAGTAAAAAGGGCCTTTTGTCGAGTAAATAGGCTTTTGATCTGGAAAAAGCCGGTTTTTGTCAGTGTAAAAGGGTGTTTTGTTGGTAAATAACGGGTTTTGTCCTGGTCTGCGTTTTTCATGAAGATGTGGCGAAAGTCTGGTTCAGAGGTTATTGGGCCGCATGGGCTTTAATTAAGAAAAGTAGGGTTTTGATGGCTTAATCAGGGGTTTTGGGGGCCTTAAAAGGCTTTTATCTTTCATGAATTGGGTTTTTTACCTCAAAATCGATGTTTTTGTCTAACCTTGCTACCGCTCTCCACTGCTCTTGATTTTGTATTGAATTAATATGAAAAAAATGTTTCTGAGGCTGAGGGTTTTTTGCGCGTGACCATGGATTAAGCGGAAAGAGGAGAGACTCATGGAGCCAAGGTACATAGACAAGATAGATATAATCGGTAAACGTGTCTTCATACGAGTTGATTTTAACGTGCCCCTGGACTCCAAGGGCAACATAACCGATGATACGCGCATAAGAGGCGTGCTCAGCACCATCAACTACGCCCTTGACGAGAAGGCCCGTGTTATCCTCGCCTCGCACCTTGGCAGGCCAAAGGGCAAGCCCGTGCCTGAGATGAGCCTCGCCCCTGTTGCCAGGCGGCTTTCGCGCCTCATTGAGAGGCCCGTTACCATGGCCCCCGACTGTGTTGGCCCCGAGACAGAGGCCCTTGTGGCGGCCATGAAACCCGGCGACGTACTTCTCCTTGAGAACCTGAGATTCCACCCCGAGGAAGAAAAAAACGACGAAGGGTTCGCCCGCAGACTTGCCTCTCTTGCCGATGTCTATGTAGACGATGCCTTTGCTGTTGCCCACCGCTCTCATGCCTCTAACGTAGCCATAACGCGTTTCATAAAGACCCGGGCCGCGGGGTTTCTCATGCAAAAAGAGATGACCTACTTTGCCATGGCCATGCAAAACCCCGTGCGTCCCCTTGTGGCCATACTTGGGGGTAAGAAGATATCAGATAAGGTGGGGGTCCTCGTAGCCCTCTGCGACCGTGTGGATAAGCTCATTCTTGGCGGCGGCATGGCCCTTACGTTCCTGAAGGCCCTGGGTTATGAGATAGGCTCCTCTTTTGCCGAGGACGATGCCCTTGAAGAGGCCCTCACCGTAGTAAAGACAGCAAAGGAAAAGGGCATCAAGCTCTATCTGCCCGTGGACTTTGTGGTCTCTACGGACTTTGATGCCGCAAGCGAGACAAAAGTTGTCACCTCGCAGGAGATACCAAAGGACTGGATGGCCCTTGATATCGGCCCTGCCACGGTTACGCTCTTTAGCGAGGTTATCGAGAACGCCAAGACCATTGTCTGGAACGGCCCCATGGGGGTCTTTGAGATGGACGCCTTCAGCAGGGGCACCTTTGCCCTGGTATCCCGTGTGGCAAACAGCTACGCCCTTACCATCGTCGGAGGCGGCGATACGGATGTTGCCGTGCACAGGGCCGGCGAGTACGCCAAGATGAGCTATATCTCCACTGGAGGCGGGGCCTTTCTTGAGATACTTAAAGGCATAGACCTGCCCGGCATAGCGGCGCTGCGGGAGAGCGAAGAAGAAGAGTTAGGTAAGCAGTGATTGCTTAGGCCTTGTTGAGTCTGTGCTAAGTTAAAAACCTCAGAGGCGGGCTCACCCCTGCCCTTACTTTTTTTGAATAATAATCGATTTCAGATATTTTTGGAGGATACTCTGGTGCGTAGACCCATGATAGCCGGTAACTGGAAGATGAACACCACTGCCTCTCTGGCCGAGTCTCTTGTAAAGGGGCTCCTGCCACTTGTGAGAGACGTGGCCCACGTTGATATTGTTCTTGCCCCGCCCTTTGTCTATTTGCAGCAGGTGGCCGGGCTTATCTCAGGCGGCCCCGTGGCCCTTGGGGCCCAGGACATTTTTTGGGAAAAATCCGGCGCATGGACAGGCGAGGTCTCGGGCCCTATGCTCCGGGACGTAGGTTGTACCTATGTTATTATCGGCCACTCTGAGCGCAGGCAGTTTTTCTCTGAGACCGATGAGTCTGTTAATAAAAAGGTTCACGCCGCACTTGGCGAGGGGCTTCTTCCCATAGTATGTGTTGGCGAGACCCTCGGGGAGCGCAAAGAGGGCGTCACCCTGGACCTTGTTGGCGGACAGGTGCGAAAAGCTCTTGCCAATGTCCAGGCAGAGCGCGCAAGTGAGATAACCATTGCATATGAGCCTATCTGGGCCATTGGCACGGGGGAGACGGCTACGCCTGAGCAGGCCGAGGAGGTGCACTCTGCCATTAGAGAGGTGCTGACAAAGATTTTTGGTGTGGAAAAAGCTGAAAATATACGCATATTATACGGCGGCAGCGTAAAGCCCGGCAACATTGACGAACTCATGAGCAGGCCCAACATAGACGGCGCCCTTGTTGGCGGGGCCTCTCTTGACTCCGAGGGTTTTGCGAGGATAGTGGGTTTTAAGGCAAGCTCAGTAGGGTTTTGAGGGGATGAGAGCATCTGCGGATTTTTTTTCTCTTTATTGTTTTTTCCCCTTGCTTTTTCCCATTAAAAAAGTACAATACAACATTAACCCTTAAAGGGTCTTTTTAATATTTCGAGTATATAATAAACATTTAACCCCAGTGGTGTCTATGTTTACAGCTGTTATTATCGTACATATCCTGGTGAGCATTGTGATTATAATCTCGGTCCTTCTCCAGAGCGGCAAGGGCGCCAGCATCGGCGCGTCTTTTGGCGGCGCCGGCAGCCAGACCCTTTTCGGGAGCGCCGGACCTGCCGGTCTTCTCGTAAAGATAACCATTGCCTGTGCTGTCATCTTCATGGCTACTTCCATGTATATGACCCTGAATTCGGGTAGAAGCACCGCCACCTCTGTAATGAGTGATGTAACAGAGGTCAAGGGTGATGAGAAGGCCAAGGCAAAGGCCGAGGCCGCAAAAGAGGCGGCAGCCAAGAAAGAGGCCGTAGATAAGGCGGCGGAGAAAAAAGCGGAAAAGGCGGAAAAACCAGCACCTATTAAGAGGATTGAGGAGACGGCCCTGAAACCGGCTCCCTTAGTAGTCAAGGAGGCAGTGCCTGTAGAGAAAAAGGCAGTAGAGCCAAAGAAGGCCGCGCCAGCCAGGAAAGCCGCGCCTCTGAAGAAAGAGGCAGTGAAGAGCAAGAAGGCCGCGCCAGTAGAGACAGGGTTGGTACCGGCCCCGGTAGTCCCGGCGCAGTAAGGGGCGAGAGGGTCACAACAGCTTAAAACACAGAGAGAGCTTTTTGAGGCAGTGGTCATCCCTGGTCTCGCAAGGTTTGTCATAAGTAAGAATAAAAGGCCCGCGAGGGCCTTAAAAAATGCCGAAGTGGTGGAATTGGTAGACACGCTATCTTGAGGGGGTAGTGGGGAGACCCGTGGGGGTTCGAGTCCCCCCTTCGGCACCATGTTTTTTTAATAAAAATAGGGGCTATCCGGATGGATAGCCCCTATTATTGCGACTGGTGGTTTTAATAAAGCGGTGGGGGTATGAATTGGGGGAGTATACCCTCTTTACGAGGCCCCCTTACCCTTATTTTCCACCTCATGCTCAATGGCGCCCTGAACGAACTTATTTAACGAAATCCCCATCTGCTTTGCCTTTGCCGCGGCTCGGCCATGGATATCCGGGGAGACTCGAACATTAAAACTACCCTTGTATGATTTATGAGGTGTCTTCTTAGCCTGCCTACAGAGTTCAATATAATCTTCCACTGCCTCATGAAAGTTTTGTAGGATGGGTGGAGTGAAACATAACCCATCAATCCTTTTCCTCTCCGCTTTTCGCAGGCAGAATTATGAATGGATGTTTTGATGGGTTGCACTACGTTCCACCCATCCTACAAGACTTTTTCAAGTTTTTTGGTGGTGGGCAGAGCCCACCCTACAGTGCTTTGGTATTATTGATTACGGAAAGAAAGGATTGACTTAATTAAGCAATGTGTTCCCGGAACTCCAGCCTTTTGGTCACGTGTAGCGCCTATTATGAATTATTAGAAATCATTTGCAATAGTAAAAATAGAAGTTACAGCACCAATTGCTGTAGCTTTTGATATTGAATGTCTTTTGTCTTTCTCATTTGCTATATGGACAATATTTCTGAAATGCCTCACAGAATCACTCAGACTATGTATGGCTTTTTTTAGGAGGCCACTTTTTTGACAAGCTTTGATATATTCATCATAAGTGTTCCTTACAGGTGATATTTTCTTTTGGAGGAGATATTGTCTTAATAGTTCTTCAATTATAGCACCCGATAAAATTACAGATGGTTTCGAAAAACCATTTTTCGCTAATGCATATGCGTGCTTTATATCACGGAATATTATACTTCTTTGAAAATCATCTTTTATAAAATTAATTTTATTTCCAAATTCATTTTTTGTAATTCCAAACTCTTCCCCAATAGTAGTCCATGAATATGAGTTATCCATATTTATTCCCGCTTCCTTTTTCTCCTCCTGTGCTTGTACATCGTTCAGTGTTTTGACAGGCGGCGTACCATAACTTTCATATCTCTCTATTGTTAAACAAAGTTCGTTGAGTGTGTCCTGTAACTCTATCTTGTATTCATCATTAAGGTATTCTTCCGTTGCATTCCTATCCGTACCAAATGAACGGTTGCGGATATTGCACCGGACTGAGTAACCAACATACTCAATGCGATCGAGCAAATCCGTCACCTCTAAACGCCACCGGCGAAACTTGGGATCGAGATCTCGCTCAATAGCACCATTGAGCGTTTCACCAGATGGAACTAACGATCTTAGCTCGTTTATAAAAGCCTCGTATGTTATCATTTTGTTTGCCTTCAGCTTTACCGTAGCTTCTGTGTTGATGAATGTAACATTATTTACCGCATATTTTGGATAATTAGGGTTTTCTAACGCTTTTCTCAGGTAGTCAATAACACCAAACAGTTCAGCGCTTAGATCGTAGGCGTCTGTAATAAAATCTGGCGATATATCGAGCTTATTTATTATTTCAGTTTCGTAGGGTGGCACTGCCCACCAAAAGAGAACCCTGTAACGGCCCCGATGGTTTTTAGAGATAAGAGAGATATGTAAAAAAATGGTGGCGGTGGGTGGACTCGAACCACCGGCACGGGGCTTATGAGACCCCTGCTCTGACCACCTGAGCTACACCGCCATCTGCGTACTTGGAAGATGCCTTATTATATAATCTAAGGCAAGGAATTGGTAGGATTTTTTGAGCCTTTAAGAGCGGCACCTTAAAGATTTAAAGGTACAGACCGCTCCCCCTCTGCGCCAACCCTCTCTGAGTAAAATCTGCTCCACATTGGCCACCCCCCCCCACTTAATCAGGGGTTGATATCATATATAAGGAGGTAACTCCTGGGCGTTGAAGTGGCAATGCCCGTGTCCTGCTGTACTATCATTACAAGTTTTTGTCCGCCTTTGCCGCCGCCCTCAAGGCCGCCGAGGAAAAAGTCAGCCACATAACCGTTTATCTCGCGGGTGCGCCAGTTCTCGGTGAGGAACTCGCCGTCCCAGGTAAGGCTCAGTATGGTCCCGCCGGAAAAGGACTTAAATGTCCTGGCAAAGCGCTTGAAGAGCCCCGCGGCGCGGCTCTGCCTTACGATAAGCTCTTCTCTTCCGTCGCCGTCTGTGTCCATGTGAAGGAGCGGCCGCTCTATCTCTACGTAGCGGTAGGTCTCAGGGCTTCCTGTGTCGTCCTCTAAAATGACGCGGTGCATGGTGCCGCCGTAAAACTCCTTACTCTTCCAGACCCTGGACCAGGACCTCTTCTTTTTCTTATAGACAATAAGGCGGCCTTCCCTGTCAAAGGCAAGGAGGTTCTTCTCAGCAGGGTTTTTTGAGTTAAAGTTCATGTATGTGAAGCTGTAGAGGTTTACTTTTCGAGGGAGTTTCTTTAGATAGGGGCCCGCGTCTCTCAGTTGGTCCCCGTCTTTTTTCATAATCACAATGCCGCCGTAAAAGCCGTCGGGGTCTCTGAAACGCTGACCCAGAAGAAGGTCCTTACCCTCGGGGGTGCGTCCTGAGCGGAGGAGCCAGCCGATATTACTCTGCGAGAACCTGTAGTTGCCTCTGTACTCAAGTACAAGGCTCGAGGCCCGGAGGTTCCTTATGGCCGAGACATATGCCTCTACCTTGCCATCACCATCAGTGTCTATAAGGCTTATGGAGACAAACTCCACGCCCGAGGTGGCGCTTATCTCCTTGATGAGACGAAGTTTCTTATCCTCTATAAGGGCTATCTTTATGGAGGTCTTTTCCAGTAAAAAAAGCTCTTTTACGCCATTGTGGTCAAGGTCCCCGGCGGCCAGGGATATGAACTGGCCCTTAAAAATGTCGCTCTTCCAGAAGGACGGTGCCTGTTGCGCCTGCACTTGCGCTTTCGCGGCCTCAGCCTCCTTTTTATCCCCTGTCTTTATTATCATGGAGGGGGCCGCAGGCGTAGCCGTTGGTGCGGGCGCAGTAGCGGTTAGCGGCGGTGTGCTTGCAGCAATAGCCGCCTCGGGATGAAAGTGGTGGAAGACTTCTTTAGAGAGGTTGTCAGCCAGCGCTACTATGGAATCGTGGCTTGGCCCTGTTGATGAAAAGGGGGTAGACTTGCCTGAGGCCACATCTATGAGGTTCGCGTCAAGGCTTACGGCCTTACCGATAAGGGTGACGCTGCCGGTGAGGACGTAATCCACCTTGAGTTCTTTGCCTAAACTCCGGGCCTTATCAGGGGTTATCTCGTTATCCTGCACTTCCTTTAACGCGGACTTTAATTTGTCGGCCCTTACTATGGAGATATCATCATGGGCTCCGAGGCGCGAGTTGAGCATGCCGCTAAGGGCCTCTCTCAAGAACTCCATGCCCTCAGCGGAGCGCACCTTCCACGGCAGTACGGCCATTTTTTTATCGGCAGAAAAACCCGGCGTGGGCGCCGCGGCCATAAAGATAAAGGCGAAGAGCAGAGCGAGGATAAGGTGTGGGCGCAGCCTCTTTCTTATTATGAATGACAACATAAAAAAATCCTTTTTTCTTAAGGCGTGACTTCTAAGGCGCTTATTTATCAAGAAAAAATCTTAAGGAGTTATATTAAGGTCCTTAATCGCTGCCGAGCCTGTAGTGCAGGAGCCGCTCCACAACACGGCCCTTTCCAAGGTGCTCGCGCACCAGCTCTGGTACATCGTCTACAGTGACATTTGTGTACCAGACGCCCTCGGGGTAGACCACGACGGCAGGGGAGTATTCGCCCACTTCCGAGGTCTCCTTGCAGACCTTCATGCAGCCGGTCCTTGTTATCTTCACGCCAGGGGTCTCGCCGCGGCCGGACATGTCTTTGAACTCGTCAATGACCTTGCTCGATTTTTT
>JBHHUW010000019.1:0-20393 GCA_046753945.1 Thermodesulfobacteriota bacterium | reverse complement strand
CTTCGCGATAAAATCGGCTTTGATAAGGTAAAAGAGGCCGTAACAAAACCCCTGAAAGGCGTAAAGGCAGCGGCCTACTACGGATGCATGCTCCTTCGCCCCTTTGAGGACATGGGCATAGACAACAGTGAATCTCCCACTATCATGGAAGATATGCTCAAAGCCCTTGGTGCTGACCCCGTATTTTTTCCCGACCGCGTGGAATGCTGCGGCGCCCACCTTGCCATGGATAAGCCCGATATAGTCACAAAGCTATCAGGCAAAGTCATTGACTCTGCCCTGAGCGAGGGGGCCGAGATAATCATAACAAGCTGTCCGCTCTGCCAGTATAACCTTGAGAACACACAGGCCGAGGGCGGCGGAGCTCTGCCCATCGTCTACTTTACCCAGATCCTGGGCCTTGCCCTTGGTCAGGACGAAGAGACCCTTGGCTTTGATAAGAATAAATTCAGTCCCCTGTCTCTTCTAAGGGATAAAGAACTACTATAACGAGAGGTCCATTATGTCACGGATAGGAGTCTTCATATGTCAGTGCGGCAATAACATAGCCGATACCGTGGATACGGAGAAAGTAGCCGAGGAGATGAAGAGCATCCCCGGCGTTGTGCATACGCAGGACTACAAGTTCATGTGTTCGAGCCCCGGTCAGACTATGCTCAAAGACGCGGTAAAAAAACACCGCCTTGACGGTATGGTAATCTCTGCCTGCAGCCCGCACATGCACGAAAAAACCTTCAGAAGGGCCTGCGAGAACAGCGGACTAAACCCCTACATGTGCGAGATTGCCAATATCCGTGAGCAGTGCTCATGGGTGCATCACGATAAGACAAAAGAGACAGGCACGGTGAAGAGCCTTGACCTTACCCGCATGACCATTGAGAGGCTCAGGAAAAACCGGCCCCTTAAACCAAATAAGATACCAGTTAATAAACGGGCCCTCATAATAGGCGGCGGCATCGCCGGAATCCAGGCGGCCCTGGATATAGCCGACGGCGGCCGTGAGGTAATAATCGTTGAGAAGACGCCCTCAATAGGCGGCAACATGGCAAAGCTCTCCGAGACCTTTCCCACCATGGACTGCTCGCAGTGCATACTCACGCCAAAGATGGTGGATGCCGAACTTCATGAGAATATCACCCTCATGACCTACTCCGAGGTTGAGAAGATAGACGGTTTCATAGGAAACTTTACCGTAACCATTAAGAAAAAAGCCCGGTACGTAAACGAAGACCTCTGCACGGGCTGCGGTGACTGCTGGGAAAAATGCCCCTTCAAGCAGGACAGCGAGTTCGAGCACGGCCTTAATAAGAGAAAGGTCATATACACGCCCTTCCCTCAGGCAGTGCCCAACATCCCGGTTATCGACGCCCCCAACTGCGCCATGCTGCAGAAGGGCAAATGCGGTATATGCGCAAAGGTCTGCGGCCCCAAGGCCGTTGACTTTGAGCAGAAAGACACCATCGTAGAAGAGAAAGTGGGGGCCATAGTTGTTGCCACAGGCTATGAGCTCATGCCTAACGAGCACTTTGGCGAGTACGGCTACGGCAAGATAAAAGACGTAATAAACGGCCTTCAGTTCGAGCGTCTCGCATCGAGTTCAGGCCCTACGGGCGGTGAGATACAGCGGCCCTCTGACGGCAAGGTTCCCCAGAGCATTGTCTTTATCCAGTGCGCAGGCTCAAGGGACGAGACCAAGGGCGTAAGCTACTGCTCAAAGATTTGCTGCATGTACACGGCCAAGCATACCATGCTCTACAGGCACAAGGTCCATGACGGACAGGCCTATGTCTTTTACATGGATATACGTTCCGGCGGAAAACGCTACGAAGAGTTTGTCCGCGGGGCCATCGAAAAAGACGGGGCAATGTATCTTCGTGGCCGCGTCTCCAGGGTATATGAGAAGGACGGCAAGATAATAGTTCAGGGCGCCGACACCTTAAGCGACTCTCAGGTGGAAATAGAGGCCGATATGGTAGTCCTGGCCTCAGCCCTTGTCTCAAGAAAAGGCGCGGACTCCCTTGCGCAGACACTTGGCATAGGGTATGACAAGCATAAGTTCTACAACGAGTACCACCCGAAGCTGAAACCGGTAGAGACCGTTACGGCGGGCATCTTTCTCGCCGGCACCTGCATGGGCCCCATGGATGTGCCCGAATCCGTTGCCCAGGGCAGCGCCGCGGCCAGTAAGGTCCTTGTCCTTACCTCAAGCGATGAGATGACAAAGGACCCCACCACGGCTATTGTAAATGACTTTACCTGCAACGCCTGCTGGGACTGCGTAGTGGCATGCCCCTACTCGGCCATAGAGAAGACGGATATAAAAGACCGCGAGGGTAATATCATCAGGAGGCTCGCCCATGTAAATGACGGCGTCTGCACTGGCTGCGGCACATGCGTGGCGGCATGCAGAAGCAAGGCCATAGACCTGAAGGGATACACCGACGAGCAGGTCTATGCCGCCATTAACGCCTTTTAGAGCTGGGCTGGTGGGCTGATGTAAAAGACGTGGGCCAATAGGGAACAGGTGTGATGGTGGAGACGAGGCTGAGATTTAAAAGACCTGGGCTGAGATTAAGAAAAGCAGGCCCATCTTAAGTGCAAAAGCAGATAAGACTGCCTGCCCAACGGGATGGGAGTCAAGAGTTCAAAAGGGTTTACAAGGTCTTACGTAGAGACAGGCATTAAGAAACGCCACGTAAATACACGGTTTCAGGTAAGGAAAGAACGAATGAGCGAAGAGACGACGACGGAAGAAACAAAAACACCGGAAAAATTTGAGCCGAAAATAATGGCCTTTGTCTGCAACTGGTGCACCTATGCCGGCGCCGACCTTGCCGGGACAAGCCGTATGGAGTACCGTCCTAACGTGCGTATCATAAAGCTGCCCTGCACGGGCAGGATTGACCCGCTCTTTATCATAAAGGCCTTTGAGAACGGCGCCGACGGCGTATTGGTCTCAGGCTGCCACCCCGGCGACTGCCACTACACGGCTGGCAACTACCACGCCAAGAGGCGCTGGATTGCCTTCAGGAGCCTAATGGAGTTTACTGGTATTGATACGCGGAGGCTGCAGTTCTCCTGGGTCTCGGCCTCTGAGGCCATTAAATGGGTAGACCTTATAAACGGCGTAACTGATGAGGTTAAATCACTTGGGCCCTTTATGGACTTTAAGAATCTTAAGGGCTAAGAGGGGCGGGTACAGCAAAAATATCCCGTCAAATACAGCCAAATAAGCGCAAAGATAAAATCATGGAAAAAGCCCTGAGAGAAAAAGCAAGAGAGCTCCTTACCTCTGGCGAGGCCAATGTAGTCATCGGCTACGAGTGGAATAAGAAAAAAACGCGCGCAACCCCTGCCTTTATTACAAAGGCCGATGAGGTTGAGAGGCTTATCTTCAACCCCCTCTGCGTAAATAACCTCTCTATATACCTTACGAGGAAGAATAAGGATATTCAGAGGATGGGCAGACCGGCTATTGTGGCCAAGGGTTGTGATATAAAAAATATCGTAGTCCTTATCGCCGAGGGTCAGGTTAAGCGCGAGGACGTGGTTATTATCGGCGTAACCTGCAGCGGCGTTGTCTACAAGCAGGGACTCTGGAAGGGTCAGTTGAAGCCCGAGATAATGCCCGTAAAGTGCCATAACTGCGACGTCAGAAACCCCCATGTGACGGACTACGTAATAGGCGATAAAATCGACTTCACGCCGCCTGAAGAGCCAACGGGCATGGTCTTTGATAAGATTGCCGAGTTGGACGCCAAAAGCCCTGCTGAGAGGTGGGGTTTCTGGCTTGATGAGTTCTCGCGGTGTATTAAGTGCTATGCCTGCAGGCAGGCCTGCTCGCTATGCTACTGCGAGCGCTGTATTACGGAGAAAAACGTACCCCAGTGGATTGAGACCAGCGCGCACCAGCGCGGCAACATCGCATGGAACCTCATACGGGCCATGCACCTTGCGGGCCGCTGCACATTCTGCGGCGAGTGCGAGAGGTCATGCCCCACGAATATAAAACTTAACCTCGTAAACCAGAAACTTGTGCTTACGGTAAAAGACGCCTTTGACTATAAGTCCGGCTATGACGAGAAGGAGCATCCGCCCATGATCGTCTTCAGCCCCGATGATACGGAAAACTTTATAAAATAAGAGATTTTTCATATTATGAGTAAAATACTCCTGAAAAAATCAGATCTTGATAAACTCATCGAATCTGTGCGGGCCACGGGAGCGGTCTTTGTTGGACCTGCCGATGAGGCCGGTAATGTCGTCTATAAAGAGATAGAGTCAGCCGGGGAGATGAGAACGGATTATATAATACCCGCTAATACATACAAGCAGTGGGTCTTTCCTCAGACAGAGGTAGTTGCTACCTTTGCCGTAACAAAAGATAGCCTAGACCTTGACGGCGTAGAGCTTGACCCGGGCGAGACTGTAGTATTCGGCGCGCGGGCCTGTGAGGCGGCAAGCTTTGCTTCGCTTCGCTCAGTATTCACCTGGGGCGAAGATGACGAGTTCTACACACGGCGCGAAGACAAGACCATCGTTATCACCGTAGGCTGTACGGAGATAGACGACGAGTGTTTCTGCACCACCGTGGAGCTATCGCCTGCATCTACTACGGGCTCGGACCTGTATCTGCGCGAGACTAAGGAAGGCGATTATCAGGCAACGGCAATTACGGAAAAAGGCAAGGGGTTCTTAAGTAAGCATAAGGCGCTCTTTAGCGAGATAAAATCCGCAGAGCCCGCCCTTATAGACCTTAAACTTCCCGAACCTGTAGAGGGCGCAGATACGGAGAAGATAAAGGCCTGGCTCTCAAGGACCGATAATTACCAGAACGAGCTCTGGAGCAAACTTACGCGTAAATGCTTTGGCTGCGGTGCCTGCACCTTCAGCTGCCCCACGTGCCACTGCTTTGATATAACCGACGAGGGCACGGCCTTTGGCGGAGAGCGGAGAAAAAACTGGGACGCCTGTCAGTTCGACCACTTTACTGCTCACGCAAGCGGCCATAACCCCCGCGATACGCAGTTCAAGAGGTGGCGCAACCGCTTCATGTGCAAGTTCAAGTACTACCCCGATAAGTTCAAGTCAACGGGCTGCGTGGGCTGCGGCCGCTGCATAAGGGTCTGCCCCGTGCGTCTTGATATAACAGAAGTCATGGAAGAGATAACAACAATTTCAGGACAAAAAACATAATGAAAAACCTGTACCTGCCAAAACTCGTAACCATTGAGGACGCCTATATCGAGACCCCTGATGTAAAGAGCTTCAGGCTTGTCTTCAAGGACGAGGCCCTTCGCGATAGCTTTACCTTCAAGACGGGCCAGTTCGGGCTCTACTCTGCCTTTGGTCTCGGCGAGTCCACCTTCTGCATAGCCAACGCCCCTACAAGAAAGGGCTATATCCAGTGCACATTTCGTAAAACCGGGCGCGTTACGGGCGGGCTCTTCGACCTCTCCATAGGCGATACCATGGGCTTTCGGGGCCCCTTTGGCAACAACTTTCCCATTGACGAATGGAAGGGCAAAGACATCGTCTTTATAGCCGGCGGCATTGGACTGCCGCCTGTAAGGTCTGTAATACTTAACTGCCTTGACAGACGCGAGGACTTTGGCGATATTACCGTTGTCTACGGCTCAAGGTGCGTGGATGACCTTGTGTACAAGAACGAGCTCCAGCACTGGGACGATCGCGACGATGTAGCCCTCTATCAGACAGTGGACCCGGGAGGCGAGACGCCGGACTGGAAGGGCGAGGTGGGCTTTGTGCCCATGGTGCTTGAAAAGGCGGCCCCTTCGCCAAAGAACGCAGTGGCCGTAATATGCGGCCCTCCCATTATGATAAAGTTCTCCCTCTCCGTACTCGAAGAGCTGGGTTTTTCTGACGAAGACGTCTACACCACCCTTGAGAACAAGATGAAGTGCGGCGTTGGAAAATGCGGCCGCTGCAATGTTGGGGATATCTACATCTGCAAGGAAGGCCCAGTATACACCGCCGCCGAGATTAAAAAGATGTATTTTGATTTTTAAGGCGGCACCGGGACAGGTTTTTAAGAGAGGCTTTTAGCCGGCCGTGAGTTATAAGGTTAAGACACATTGCCTTTGAAAAATATTAAGACCGAGGGCAATAGGTCTTCAAGGTATTTGCTGCATATCAACTTAACCATAATATAGCCCTCCGCCGCTTGCGGCGGGAAATAATCCCCCCCCTGGGGGCTTTTGGAGAATAGCCATGACAAAGATAAAACCCGCCGCCACAGGAGACCGCACCATCCCGCCCAAAGGGGCGAAGATGATACCCATCTTTATCATGGGCCGCGAGTACATGGTCCCCGAGACCCTTACCATTATGAAGGCCATCGAGTACTCGGGATATAAGTACGTACGCGGCTGCGGCTGCCGCGGCGGAATATGCGGGGCCTGCGCCACCTTTTATCGATTTGTAGGGGACTACAGGCTGAGAACGGGCCTTGCCTGCCAGACCGTGGCCACAGAGGGCATGATAATCATGCAGATACCTTTTTTCCCCTCTAACCGCCCTGATTACAAGCTTGAGAGTATTAAAGAGACCCCCCATGAGGTATTAAGGGCGCTCTACCCCGAGGTCTTTAAGTGTGTTGGCTGCGGCACCTGCACGAGGACTTGCCCCATGGATATTGATGTCATGGATTACATAGCCCTCATGAAGAGAGGCGACCTGAAGGCCGCGGCCCTGAAGTCCTTTGACTGCGTGCTCTGCGGGCTATGCGCCTCAAGGTGCCCGGCGCAGATTTCACAGTTCACGGCCGCCATGTTCGTAAGAAGGCTCTATGGACGTGAGATAATGCCAAAGGCCGAGCACCTCGGTAAACGTGTTGAAGAGATAACAAATGGAAAGTACGAAGGTATGCTGGAAGACCTGGCCAAGATGGACCAGGATGCCGTAAAGAAGCTTTACGTAGATAGGCAGCGTGAGCCTGATATGTCAGACCCGGGCACGTGGATGCCCGAAGATGTAAGCCACCTGTGAGCAAGGGCCGGAAGAGAACTATGACTGTAAGAGGGAGCTGAAATGAGCGGATATACGCCGGAACTTATGGATCTGATCAAGAAGGTAGAGGCCACCAGGCCCGAGAGGGTAGCCATAGCCAGAAAGGGTGAGCACTTTCCGGCCCTTACCATGGAGGACAGGGCCAAACGCCTTGAAAAATACCACCCTGATTACAAGGCAGAGGGCAGACGACCACTTGTGGTTGGCCCCAACAAGGGTAATGTGCTCCCCGAGGAGCTTGCCTCTGTAATAGAGTCCAGGAGCAGGCTGGGCAGGGCCCGCCTCACACTCTCTAAACCAGACTACGAGACTGATGTCCTTGTAATAGGCGCCGGAGGCGCGGGAACGGCCGCGGCATTGACGGCGGCAGACAAAGGCCAAAGTGTCATCGTCTCCACAAAGCTCCGTCACGGCGACTCCAACACGGTCATGGCTGAGGGCGGCATTCAGGCCGCGGACCAGGAGTGCGATTCGCCTTATTATCACTACCTTGACGTCATAGGCGGAGGGCATTTCTCCAACCAGAGCGGCCTCGTTGCCGCAATGGCCAATGACGCCCCCCTTATAATACACTGGCTCGAAGACCTGGGCATGATGTTCGACAAGCACCCTGACGGCAGGATGAGGGTGAGACACGGCGGAGGAACATCGCGAAAGAGGATGCACTCCTCTGGAGATATGACAGGCGCCGAGATCATGCGCGTGCTGCGTGACGAGGCCCGTAACCGCACGGACTCCATCAAGATCCTTGAGTTCACCCCTGCCGTAGAGCTCCTTATTGATGATAATGGCCGTTGCGGCGGCGCCGTCTTATACAACATGGAGACAGAAGAATATTACGTGGTGCGGGCGAAATCAGTGATAATCGCCACCGGCGGCTTTGGCAGGCTCCACATACAGGGTTTTCCAACTACAAACCACTACGGGGCCACTGCCGACGGCGTTGTCATGGCATACCGCGCAGGGGCAAAGCTCCAGGACATGGACTCAACGCAGTACCACCCCACAGGAGCCGTATTCCCCGAGCAGAACGTTGGCCTCCTTATTACGGAAAAGGTTCGGGGCCTGGGGGCCCAGCTCCTTAACACCGAAGGAGAGCAGTTCTGCTTCCCGTTAGAGCCCCGCGATGTGGAATCCTCGTGCATTATAAGAGAATGCCTCGATGAGTCTAAGGGCGTGCTGACGCCAACGGGCAGGTACGGTGTCTGGCTCGATTCGCCTATGATAGACATGCTCCACGGCGAGGGCACGGTACGTAAAGAACTGCCCGCAAAGTTTATTCAGTTCAAACGTTATAATATAGACATAACCACGCTACCCATGCTCGTATACCCCACCCTGCATTACCAGAACGGAGGGCTCCTTATTAATGATAAGTCCGAGACCACTGTAGAGGGACTCTACGCCTCCGGCGAGGTGGCTGGCGGAGTGCATGGCAGAAACCGCCTCATGGGCAACTCACTCCTTGATATCCTTGTCTTTGGAAGACGCGCCGGGCTTAATGCCTCGGAGTTTTCCGCAGAGTGTAAAGCATCCAAGAAGGTCTCACTTAAACACGTAAAAGACTTTCAGGGTGAGCTTAAGGACGCCGGCATGACCAAGACAACCAGCGGCCCCGTGCTCCTTCCCGACTACACACCTGAGCACGTAGCCAGGAGACGTTTTGATTAAGATAGTTTTTTAAATATGCCTATCTGTACTCGATTCAGGGCAATCCGTAACCTGTAAAAGGAGAGGGATGTATCCATGAATATTCACGAATATCAGGCAAAAGAACTACTTGGAAAATTCGGTGTACCTGTGCCAAAGGGCAGTATCGCCTTTACGCCCGCCGAGGCCGTGGAGGCCTCAAAAGAGTTCCTCTCTGAGGATGGCGGCGTCTGTGTGGTAAAGGCGCAGATACACGCCGGAGGCAGGGGTAAGGCAGGGGGCGTAAAGCTGGCTCGCTCCGAGCAAGAGGTCCTTGAGCATGCCAAGAGTATTCTGGGGGCAACGCTTGTTACACATCAGACGGGCCCAGAGGGTAAAGAAGTAAAAAAACTCCTCATCGAAGAGGGCTGTGATATTAAAAAAGAGTTCTATCTCGGCCTTGTTGTTGACCGTGCCACAGAGCGGGTAGCCGTAATGGCATCCCCCGAGGGAGGTATGGAGATCGAGGTGGTGGCCGCCAAGAGCCCGGAGAAGATTTTTAAAGAGATTATCGACCCGGCAACAGGTCTCATCCCCTTTCAGGGCAGAAAACTGGCCTTTGCCCTTGGGCTTGAAAAACCCTCTATCAACAAATTCGTCAAACTCCTTACCAGTCTATACAACGCATTTACGGCCTCTGACTGCGCCATGGTGGAGATAAACCCTCTTGTCCTCACAGGCAGCGGCGACCTCATAGCCCTTGACGCAAAGCTGGGCTTTGACGACAGCGCCCTCTTTCGCCATAAAGACATCGAGGCGCTCCGTGACCTGGACGAAGAAGACCCCGGGGAAATCGAGGCCTCAAGATACGACCTCAACTACGTCTCCCTTGACGGCCATATCGGCTGCATGGTGAACGGCGCGGGCCTTGCCATGGCCACCATGGATATTATAAAACTCTACGGCGGAAACCCCGCAAACTTTCTCGATGTTGGCGGCGGCGCGCAGCAGGAACAGGTTACGGCGGCCTTTAAGATACTCGTAGGCGACCCCCGTGTTAAGGGCCTCTTCGTAAATATCTTCGGCGGCATCATGCGCTGCGATATCATAGCCGAGGGCATAGTGGCGGCGGCAAAGGAAGTGGGCCTCAATGTCCCCCTTGTTGTAAGACTGCAGGGAACCAACGTAGATGAGGGTAAAGAGATACTGGCCAGATCAGGTATAGATATAATAACCGCAGATAAGATGGACGACGCGGCGAGAAAGGCCGTGGAGGCCTCGAAATAACCGCGCCTTACGCGGTTAAATCTTACAAAAAATAACGGAGTCCCTTATGAGCATTCTTGTCAATAGTTCCACAAGGGTTATATGCCAGGGCATTACAGGCGCGCAGGGTACATTTCACACGCGCCAGATGGTTGAGTACGGCACAAATATGGTAGGGGGCGTCACCCCGGGCAAGGGAGGCACGGATATCGACGGCATACCCGTCTTTGACTCAGTGGCAGACGCAGTAAAGGAAACG
Source organism: Thermodesulfobacteriota bacterium (assembly GCA_046753945.1). Taxonomy (GTDB): domain Bacteria; phylum Desulfobacterota; class GWC2-55-46; order GWC2-55-46; family JADFVP01; genus JAJRZX01. The sequence continues at coordinate 10,210 of JBHHUW010000019.1, read as the reverse complement.
GGCTGCGACGCCACTGTAATATACGTGCCCGCGCCATTTGCCGCCGATGCAATAATGGAGGCAGTAGACGCCGGGCTGCCCCTTGTTATCTGCATTACCGAGGGCATACCGGTTCAGGACATGGTGAAGGTAAGAAGGTTCATGGACAACTCGGACTCCCGCCTCATCGGCCCCAACTGCCCGGGTGTAATAACCCCCGGCGAGTGTAAGATAGGCATCATGCCGGGCCACATCCACAGTAAAGGCATAGCCGGAGTGGTCTCGCGCAGCGGCACCCTCACCTACGAGGCCGTAGACCAGCTTACAAGGCTTGGCATAGGTGAATCCACCTGTGTTGGAATAGGCGGAGACCCTGTGAACGGCACTAACTTTATCGATGTCCTTACCATGTTCGAGGCCGACCCCCAGACCGAAGCCGTTGTAATGATAGGCGAGATAGGAGGGACCGCCGAGGAGGAGGCCGCCCAGTTTGTAAAAGAGAATATGACTAAGCCCGTCGTTGGCTACATCGCCGGCGTCACGGCCCCTCCAGGAAAGAGAATGGGCCACGCAGGAGCCATTATCTCAGGCGGCAAGGGTACGGCTACCGAGAAAATGGCGGCGCTTAGAGAGGCCGGCATAGCCGTAACTGAGAGCCCCGCTGAAATTGGAGCCACATTACAGCAAATCATGAAATAACCCTGATTTTTCATCTGGCCCTATTGACCTCAGGGCTGCTACATGGTAATAATATATACACACAAACTGGAAAGCACAGCACCTATATAATCTTCAAATAAACACTTAATAAGGACTGCTTATCATGGCGGAGGCCGAAAAAAAACTTCCGAGAATTGAAATCAACGCAAAGCGTTGCAAGGGTTGCTCTATATGTGTAGACTTCTGCCCCACAAAAGTCCTTGTAATGAAGGGAACTATTTGTGCGGTACAAGACCTCGCTGCCTGCACAAGGTGTCAGCTCTGCGATCTCAGGTGTCCTGATTTTGCCATCCAGGTCTTCGACTGAAGGGGGCCGGTGGGCCAGTGGGCCAACCTGGTGCTGCATAGTGACTTGGGGTAGTAAGATAGAGCCCACCCGGCAAAGAAGCATGGGGACAGGTAGCAAAGGGGGGGGGTAAGAGGCCCCGGTAAAAGACAATATATCCGTACTTACCCGGGTAAAGAGATTTAAAGATAACTCAAGAGTCTTAACCATTTTCAAGGGTGCATAAAAGGGGGTATAAGAGACAAATGCCTGACAAAAAGAAAAAACTTCTGCAGGGCAATGAGGCCTGCGCTGAAGGAGCCCTGTACGCGGGTTGCAATTTCTTCGGCGGCTACCCCATTACACCCTCTACGGAAATTGCCGAGATACTCAGCGTAAGGCTGCCGCAGATAGGCGGCAAATTCATCCAGATGGAAGATGAAATTGGCTCTATCGCATCAATCATCGGGGCCTCCCTTACCGGGAAAAAGGCCCTTACCGCAACATCGGGGCCGGGCTTTTCTCTAAAACAGGAGTGCCTCGGCTACGCCTGTCTCGCAGAAATTCCCTGCGTTATAATCAATGTAATGCGCGGAGGCCCATCTACGGGATACCCCACGGGCCCCTCACAGTCCGATATAATGCAGGCCAAATGGGGCACACACGGAGACCACCCGGCAATATCCCTTACACCTGCCTCTGTGCAGGAAATTCTCACCGAGACCATAAGGGCCTTTAATCTCTCTGAGAAATACCGTACTCCCGTCGTAGTGCTTTACGATGAGATTATCGGACACATGAGAGAGCCCATCACTATACCGGAACCCGGTGACTATGAGGTAATAAACAGGGCAAAGACAACAGCAAGCAAAGAGGACTATCTGCCTTATGACGATAATTTCCTCGTAGCGCCGCTGGCCCCCTTTGGACAGGGCTACAGGTATCATGTCACCGGCCTTAACCACAAGGCCGACGGCTTTCCGGTAAACGACTCTGAGGTTATACGCGAGAATAACGAGCGTATAATGAGAAAAATAGACGAGAATATCGAGGATATCGAGTGCAACGAAGAGGTTTTCCTTGATGATGCTGAAATAGGTATCTTCACCGTGGGCTCTACATCACGGTCTGCCCGCTTTGCCGTGAACGCCCTCAGGAATGAAGGCATCAAGGCCGGGCTCTTAAGACCGCTCACCATATGGCCCTTCCCTGATAAAGCCGTTAAGAAACTGGCCGACCAGGTAAAACTCATTGTCGTTCCCGAGCTGAACCTGGGCCAGATGATAGGAGAGGTCCAGCGCGCCGGCAACGGGGCCTGCGATGTAGTCGGGATAAACCGGGTGGACGGCGAGAGCATCCATCCCACACAGATAATAGACCTTATTAAAAATTACAAATAAGGCATACATATAACCGGAGGCTAAGATGGCTGTACCAGCCGCGAAACAGAGACTAAGCGTACCCTTTGATTATGACAAATACCTGAGACCGGGAAAACTTCCCCATATCTGGTGTCCTGGATGCGGACACGGCATTGTGCTCAAATCCTTCATCAGGGCCATCGACAAGCTCGGCTGGAGTAAAGATACACTCTGCATGGTCTCAGGCATAGGATGCTCGAGCAGGACCACGGGCTATGTGGACGCCAACACCGTACATTCCCTGCACGGACGGGCCTTTGCCTATGCCACGGGCATCAAATTCGCCAACCCCGAGCTTAACACCATCGTGGTAACAGGTGACGGCGACGCACTGGCCATCGGCGGAAACCACTTTATACACCTCTGCAGAAGAAATATTGACATCACCGTACTTGTATACAGCAACGCCATCTACGGAATGACAGGCGGGCAATACTCCCCTACAACACCGGAGGGAAGCTACGCCACAACGAGCCGCTACGGCAACATAGAGCCGCCCTTTGACCCCTGCGAGATAGCAAAGGCCGCCGGAGCAACCTTCGTGGCCAGAGGCACGGCCTTTCACACCAAAGAACTTGAGAAGACCATACTCGCGGCCCTGGAACATAAAGGGACCTCTGTTGTAGATATTATAGATTCATGCCCCATATACTTTGGCAGGATGAATAAGTTCAAGAGCGCCAGCCAGATGATGACGGGTCTTGAAAAAGACGGCACCATCCCCGTGGCTCAGGCAGCTAAACTCTCAGAGGAGGAAATCGGCGGCAGACTTCTCCGTGGCATCCTGCACAAGACCGAGAGACCTGAGTACTGCGAGAACTACGACGAGGTCATAGTAAAACAGGCCACCGGCGCTTAAGGGACAACGGGGCCAGAGGGAACAACGGGGGCAGTTGGGGACAACGGGGCCAGAGGGAACAACGGGGGCAGTTGGGAACAACGGGGGTAGAGGGAACAACGGGCCAGAGGGAACAATGGGGGCAGTTGGGATATATGGGGTAGACTGGAGATATACGGAGTCTATCCACTACTGCAACGTCACTTCTCAATATATATATATCTTACAGTGAGACACCCTGCGGGGAATTCTGCTGTAATAAAACAAGAACATCCTATATCAGTTAATTAAAAGGGTTTTCTCCCCATAGATAAAAGAGGAGGTATTCAGGCAATGGGCGCAAGGTATGAGATACGTTTCAGCGGATCCGGTGGTCAGGGCATGATTCTGGCCGGTATTGTCATGGCCGAGGCCGCCTCCATTTTCAGTGACAAAAATGCCGTCCAGAGCCAGTCCTACGGCCCCGAGTCAAGGGGTGGCGCAAGCAAAGCCGAGGTCATCATCAGTAACGAGCCTATTGATTATCCAAAGGCAACGGCCATAGACTGTATGCTTGCCCTCACGCAGCAGGCCTGCACCAAGTACCACGGTGATATAAAAGACGATGGCATGCTTATCATTGATTCCGACGAGGTAACGGATGTGCCCGAGGGAGCCTTCAAGGTCATAAGCCTGCCCATCCTGGAAACAGCCCGTAAGGATCTTGGAAAGATTATCGTCGCCAATATCATATCCCTTGGCGTTATGACTGAGCTCACAGGTGTTGTCTCCAACGAGGCCATGGAAAATGCCGTGCTCTCCCGTGTCCCCAAGCCATTTCTAGAACTAAACAAAAAAGCCCTTCAGAAGGGTTTCTCCATGGCGCGGGACCAAAAGTAAAAAAGCCTTCTGTATTCATTCTTCTTGTTTTTCACCGGCAATAAACCGGCCCTTCATCACAGGAGGGGGGCCGCTTTACCAATATGGTGAAACTTATCAATATATTCTACACACCTATCTTAATAGAATCTAAGCAGGGAAGCTATCTTGGTAACGCATGACCTTATAGTAATAGGCGGCGGACTTGCCGGTATGAGAGCCGCAATAGAGGCCGCTAAAGAAGGGCTCAATGTGGCCATTGTCTCCAAACTATACCCCGTAAGGAGCCATTCCGTAGCCGCACAGGGCGGCATTAACGCCGCGCTCAAGGCCGAGGACGCGTGGAAAGACCACATGTTCGATACGGTAAAGGGCAGCGACTACCTTGCCGACCAGGACGCCGTGCAGGTACTTACTGAAGAAGCCCCTGAAAATATCCTTGAGATAGAGTCCATGGGCGGCATATTCAGCAGAGACGAAGCGGGAAATATCGCCCAGAGGCCCTTTGGCGGTGCGGGTTACCCAAGAACATGTTACCTCTCCGACAGAACAGGTCATAGCCTTCTACATGTGCTTTATGAACAGATTATCAAGTACGGCGTCTTTGTCTACGAGGAGTGGTATGTCATCAAGATCGCCGTTGAAGATAATTGCACACGCGGGGTCATAGCCTATAACCTGGCAAGCGGTAAACTCCACCGCCTCCAGTCAAAGGCCGTCATCATGGCAACGGGAGGTTATGGCCGGGTATTCCGCACTACGACAAATTCCCTCAGCAGCACCGGAGACGGCATGGGCCTGGCCCTTTCCGCCGGCCTTCCGCTCATGGACATGGAGTTCGTCCAGTTCCACCCCACTACACTAAAGCGATCCGGACTTCTAATGACCGAAGGTGCAAGAGGCGAAGGCGGCTATCTCCTTAACTCTGAGGGGGAACGCTTCATGGAACGCTACGCCCCCAATGCCAAAGAACTCGCCTCGCGCGATGTGGTCTCACGCGCCGAGCAAACCGAGATAAACGAGGGCCGCGATGTAGACGGCTGCGTTCTTCTTGACATAAGACACCTGGGAAAAGATAAAATAAATGAGCGTCTCCATCAGATAAGGGACCTCTCCATTCAGTTCGCAGGCGTAGACCCCGTAGATGCCCCTATCCCAATAAGGCCGGGGGCCCACTACTCCATGGGCGGCATCAAGACGAACACAGACGGGGCCACATCCATAAGCGGACTCTATGCCGCCGGTGAGTGCGCCTGCGTCAGCGTACACGGAGCCAACAGGCTCGGCGGCAACTCCCTCCTTGACACTATAGTCTTTGGCAGAAGGGCCGGAAGAAAGGCCACGGAGTTCTGCCAGAACTCTCCCTTTGCGGACTTTAAAGACAGTTTTCTCCAGGACAGCGCCATGACTGTGGCCGCTATACTCACAAGGAGTGACGGCGAATCCGTCACTAACCTCAGAGACGAGCTTAATGAGACCATGCAGACCCATTGCGGAGTCTTCAGAGAAAAAAAAGCCCTTGAAAAAGGCCTTCAAGATGTCATGGAACTGCGGGAGCGTTTCAAAAACATCTCACTTTCGGACAGAAGCGGATATTATAACATGGAGCTGCCAGCCGTCATGGAGCTTGGACACATGCTTGAAATATCCGGGGCCATCCTCCTTGGCGCCCTTAAAAGGACAGAATCCAGAGGCGCGCACTTTCGCACGGACTACCTCCATAGAGATGATAAAAACTGGCTAAAGCATACCATGATATCGATGAAGCACAATGCCTATGATCTTAACTACAGCGATGTATCCATAACCATATTCAAACCTGAAGCAAGAAAATATTAACGTCCATAGAGACAACTTACTTTCATGAAAAAAATTCAGATCAAGATAAGACGCCTCAACCCCAGTGATATTGAATCCCCAGAGCCCTACACGCAGGCATATATGATAAAGGTCTCTGAGGATATGAGCGTATTGGAGGCGCTGCAGAAGATAGTTGACGAAGAAGATCCTACACTGGCGTATCGACGCTCCTGCCGGGCCGCCATATGCGGCTCATGCGCCATGAAGATAAATGGTTTTTCCAAACTCGCCTGCCATACTTTGATTTTGCAGGAATTCAATAAGAGGGGCGAGGTGCTCATAGAGCCGCTTGCAAACTACCCCGTCCTGAAAGACCTTATCGTGGACCTGGACCCCTTCTGGAAAAAGATAAACAAGACTTCGCCCTTTCTTATACCTCCACCAAAGCGGAAAAAGACTCCCTCTATAACCGCTGAAGACGAGAAGAAAATAGACAGCAGCCAGAAGTGCATCATGTGCGGTGTCTGCAACTCGGAATGCAACGCCCTTGAGGTAGACAGAAAGTTCATTGGCCCTGCGGCCCTGGCAAAATCTTGGCGATTTGTCGGCGATCTGCGCGATGATATGCCCAAAAAAAGACTCTTTCCCTTAAGCGATATGCACGGTATGTGGGACTGCGTTAGATGCGTACAATGCTCCCAGTACTGTCCCAAGGAAGTGAACCCGTTGAGACAAATTGAAAAACTCAGGTCAACTGCCATAAAAAAGGGCATCCACAACAACCAGGGCGCGAAACACGCCCTCTCCATGGCTGATTCGCTGCGCAGATTCGGCCGTCTTGATGAGGCGGCCATGACCTATAAGACCCTTGGTTTTCTACGCTCCCTGGGCATGATACCCCTTGGCATTAAGATGGAGCTCCACGGCAAGATGCCAAAACCCCTCCTCTTCGCCCAGATAAAGCACCTTGATGAGGTTAAGAAAATTTTCAAGATATGCGAGAGCGAAGACAAGAAAAAAATGAAAGCAAAAAAGCAAAAAAGAAAAAATCATGATTAGAAAAAGGTGGAGGAAGAAATGGCCGCTCTGAAATACGCCTACTATCCGGGGTGCGCCTCGCAGGAGATGACCAAAGAGGCAAACAACACTACACGCCTTGTGGCCTCGGCTCTGGGCATAGAGCTTCTTGATATGCCAAAGGCCAACTGCTGCGGAGCCGGCCTGATGAATGATTATAACTATGAGCTCTCCATAGCCCTTAATGCCAGGATATTTGCCGAGGCCGAGACCATGGGCCTTGATATCATGACCATATGCTCTACATGCCTTATGGTAATGAGCACAGCCAATAGAGACCTGAAAAAAGACCCGGCCCTGCTTAAGCAGACCAACAAGACACTTGCTGAAGCCGGGCTCCATTACAGCGGAGAAGTAGAGGTAAAACAGCTTCTATGGGTGCTGGCAGAGGACTACGGCCTTGAGAACCTCAAGCGCAAGGTCGTAAAACCCCTGAACTGGCTTAAGGTGGCCCCATTCTACGGCTGTCACTCCCTCCGGCCCTCTGACGCCCTGGGCGTAGACGACCCAGAAAACCCCCATACCCTTGAGGTGGTGATAAAGACCCTTGGAGCCGATGTGGTAGACTATAAAGACAAGACGCGGTGCTGCGGTTTTCAGGTAAACCTTGTGGCCGAAGACATGGCCGTTGAGATGACAGGCTTGAGGCTGATGAAGGCTAAAGACAGGGGCGCCCGATGTATGGTTACCCCCTGCCCTTTCTGTCATATAAACCTTGATAACTACCAGGGACTTGCCGAAAAAAAGATCCATTCCAAGATATCACTCCCCGTATTTCATCTACCTCAGCTCGTGGGACTGGCCCTTGGCCTTGGCACACGCCAGATGGGCCTCGAACGCCACCTTGTCTCCATGGAAGGTGTCTACAGGTAAAGGAGCAGAGGGGCAGATGCGGGGAAAAGAGGTGCGGGGACGGACGGGGAAAGGGAGTGCAGGGGAAGAGACAGGGTATAAGCCTACAAAAGTGGCGACCAGGGGAGCGTAATACATATGGCGGGGCGCTGAGGGCTTTTTACTGCAGCAACCCTTTAAAATTCTCTCATCTTCCGCAGCAATTGATATCTTATAAAACCTCAATAACCTACAATCTCTCAACGTAGCTCAGTCTTTACCTGCAACTCGACTCTTACCACACGAGCGCGGCACGACTCGATGAACCCCATTGCGTCCCCTCAATAAATGGAGACGTTAAGCTCCTCCATCTTGCCCGTAACCATATAGACCACCCGCTCGGCAATATTAGTAACCCTGTCGGCTATCCTCTCAAGATTATGGGCCGCCCACATAAGGTACGTGGCGCCCTTGATTATCTTCGGGTCCGCTATCATCATGAGGAGGAGCTCCCTGTATATCTGGTCATAAAGGGCATCCACCTCGTCGTCATCATCACATATCTTCCTTGCCGCCTCTTCATCTTTATTCTTAAAGGCCTTTATACTCCTCTCGAGCATATCAATACCCTTCTCGGCCATGCGAGGCAAGTCGATAAGGGGTTTTATCAGAGGGTCTTTCCCAATTGAGAGGCTGATCTTGGCTATGCCGTCGGCATGGTCGGCTATTCTCTCAAGGTCGGTTATGATGTTTATTACCGCACCCAGCATGCGCAGGTCCCTGGCCATAGGCTGCTGTGTGGCCAGGAGCATCATGCATTTTTTTTCAATGGCAAAACGCTTCTTGTTTATCTGCTTATCACCCTTCACCACCCTCTCCGAGGCCTTCATATCCCTGTCTTTAAGGGCCTGCACAGACTTATTAATGGCCGAAGCCGCCATCTCTGACATTTCCACTACATCGAGCTGCACATCCTTTAGAGCCGCCCTGTACGCACCTCTTGTCATATCAACCCTCCCCCTCTCTTAAGACCTTAACCAAAGCGTCCCGTTATATAACTCTCTGTAAGTTTTTTATCCGGCGCCGTAAATATCTTATCAGTCTTATCAAACTCTATGAGCTCACCGAGCATAAAAAAGCCCGTATACTCCGAGACCCTTGCGGCCTGCTGCATATTGTGGGTCACCATAACTATGGTATAGTTCTCCTTAAGTTCCGCAATAAGGTCCTCAATCCGCCCTGTTGAGATAGGGTCAAGGGCCGAGCAGGGCTCGTCAAAGAGTATGGTCTCAGGTTCCACCGCAATGGCCCGCGCTATACAGAGCCTCTGCTGCTGACCGCCCGAGAGAGCCTGCGATGACTTCATTATCCTGTCCTTTGTCTCATCCCAGAGCGAGGTGTCCTTTAATGCCTTCTCCACCCTTCCAAGAAGCTCGGACCTGTTCTTAATACCCTTCAGGCGAAGGCCAAAGGCGATATTGTCGAAGATGGACATGGGAAAAGGCGTGGGCTTCTGAAAGACCATGCCTATGGTGCTTCGTAGGCGCATGAGGTCCGTCTCTCCGGCGAGGATGTTCTTATTATCCATGACAATCTCGCCCTCGTAACGGTTGCCGTGATAGAGGTCGTGCATCCTGTTAAGACAACGCAGGAACGTAGTCTTTCCGCAGCCCGAGGGGCCGATAAAGGCCGTTACGGCCTTCTCGTGAATGGGCAGAGTAATGCCCTTTAGGGCATGGGTGCCGCCGGGATAATAAAAGTTAAGCCCTCTTACCTCGATCTTTATCTTACTATTCATCGCTCTCCGTACTTCCATCTTATAATAAACCGGCCCGATAATGTAAGGACCAAAATAAATAATGCTATTAGCAGGGACGCGGCCCAGGCCTGTGTGTGCCACTCATCATAGGGGCCCATGGCGTACTGGAAGATAGTAACAGTTAATGATGCCATAGGCTCGTTCATATTAGTGGAAAAATAGGGGCTGTTAAAGGATGTAAAGAGCAGCGGCGCCGTCTCGCCCACTATCCTTGATATGGCCAGGAGGATGCCCGTAAGTATGCCCGCCGAGGCCCCCCTGTAGGTGACCTTGAAAATCACCTTGTACGCGGGAGCGCCAAGGGCATATGCCGCCTCACGGAGCGACCATGGCACCAGTTTAAGCATATCTTCAGTGGTACGCAGCACTACGGGTATCATAATCACGGCAAGGGCCACGGAACCTGCCCAACCGCTGAAATGCCCCAGAGGTCTTACGAGGATAGCGTAGACAAAGGTACCTACCACTATGGAGGGCACGCTCACCATGGTATCGGAAAGAACGCCTATGACACGGGCATAAGGTTTTCCACGGCAGTACTCGGCTATGAAGGTGCCGCCAAGGAGCCCAATGGGAACACCTATGAGAGTTGCCACAAAGAC
>JBHHUW010000018.1:0-21743 GCA_046753945.1 Thermodesulfobacteriota bacterium | reverse complement strand
GTCACCGGGGCCATGAAAAACCAGCGCGTAGATACCCTTGAAGAGGTAGAATTCTATCTATCGAGCATGCTGGGGTGCTTTATAGAGGCCAGCCGCATTCAAGACGATATACTGGCCATGAAGTACCTTGCGGCGCTCCGGGAGGGAGGTATGGCCTCGGAACGGCTCCTGCGCGAGCTCGGCGACATCTCTCTCTTTATCTCCGGTTTCTTTCCCGATAGCCTTACCAGAAAGATTGCCGGTCTTCAGTACTACAGGTCAATGGGCGCCCTTTCCTACGGCCGCCTTGCCGCAATATACAGCAATAAAAAGACTACGGCGCGTTTTGGCGGCATCTTTGATGAGCTCTCCGAGAGGTTCTCCTGTTTCGCCGAGGTCCTCTCCGAGGTAAGCGAGAGGACATCTCTTGGCACTTCACGTGATATCCTCTCTCTTTACGAGCGGTGGCTCAGCACAAAGAGCGAGACCGCCCTTGTCCTCTTACGAGAGCTTGGCATAGAGCCCTGCGACTCGGATATGATGGTCACCCAATAAGGCGGGATTCTTCGTGGGCCGTCAGGGGCTCTTATTCCATGGGGATCTTTATATCCATTTTTTTTCACCACCCCTGCTCCAACACTAACAACCACTCCCTTATCCTCCCCATAGAGCAGAGAGCCAGTTCACATTAATACTGGTAAAACCAAGCCCCTGGTTATATAATAAGAGGTTTAATATCCTCTATTGTAAAGGGTCTATTATGTCTTTCATTAAAAAGGTCTTACCTGCTCTTGCCGACGATGTTCCAATACGGGACTGCCTCGCAGTTGAGGGCCTCAGGGAGAACAATCTCAAGGACCTCTCCATAAGCATACCTCACGAGAGGATTACGGCTGTCGTTGGCCCCAGCGGCTCGGGAAAGTCCAGCCTTGCCTTTGATACGCTCTTTGCCGAGGGGCGGTGGAGGTTCATGGAGTCTCTCTCCACATACACGCGCCTCTTCCTTGACAAGATGGAGAGGCCCGACGTAGACGCCATACACAACATCCGGCCCGCCATAGCCGTGGAGCAGAAAAACCCCGTAAGGACAAACCGCTCCACAGTGGGCACAACCTCGGAGATCAACGACTATCTGAGGCTCATCTTCGCCCGCATCGGCAAGCTGCATTGCCAGGAGTGCATGGTGGAGATAACTCCTGAAGAACCCTCCACAGTGGCCGAGAGTCTGATCTCCGGCTCTGCAGGTCTCTGGGCCACCATAGGGTTCACAGTCGAAGCTGATGGCAAGGCAGAGGAGGTAATGGACGGGCTGCTGGCAAGGGGATTTTCCCGCATAAGGCACAGGGCGAAGATATATAACCTGGGCGAGAAAAGGCCGCGCCTCACGAGCTTAAAGGACCTTGATGTGGTCATGGACAGGGTACGGCTTGCCCCCCCGGCAAGAGAGAGGCTCACCGGCTCCATTGAGAACGCCTACAGAGAGGGCGGTGACGAGGTTTGGGTGGCAGTTGAGGGCAAGAGGCTAATGCGTTTTACGCGCGCCCTGCGATGCAGCGAGTGCGGCACTCTTACAAAAAGGCCCACACCCATAGCCCTCTCCTTCAACCACCCCGTGGGGGCCTGCACCGAGTGCAGGGGATTTGGCAACATCCTCCTCTACGACGAGGATAAGATTATACCTGATAGGAACCTCTCCCTACGCGAAGGCGCCATCGCCCCATGGACAAAACCCTCATATCAGTGGCTCTATGAAGAGCTTGAAGAAGCCGCCCCCCTGTACGGTATTGACCTTGAGAAACCTTATGAAGAACTTTCCGTAGACACAGAGCGGCTAATCTTTGATGGCACAGAGGATTTTCACGGCGTGAACGAGTTCTTCGCCGGCCTTGAAAAAAAGAAGTACCGGCTTCATATAAAGGTCTTTACCTCAAGATATAAATCCTTCTCCATCTGTAATACCTGCTCGGGAAGCCGCCTTAACAGTCATGCCCTTAATCTCACCATAGAGGGGAAAAACATAGCTGAGGTATGCGCCATGAGCATAGAGGAGGCAAAGGATTTTTTTGATTCCCTGGACCTTGGCGAGACGGAGAAGAAAATATCCGGCGAGGCCCTGGCTCAGATCAGGGCCAAGCTGGAGTTCCTCTCTGAGACGGGACTTGGCTACATTTCTATCTCGCGGCCCACAAAGACCCTCTCGGGCGGCGAGATACAGAGAGTAAGCCTTGCCACGCAACTGGCCTCATCCCTTACTGGCGTTCTCTACGTCCTTGACGAACCCTCCGTGGGGCTCCACCCCGTTGACATTGAGGCATTGAAGGCCCAGATGAAAAAACTCTGCTCGCGTGGTAATACCATAGTCGTAGTGGAGCACGACGCCGAGCTGATCAGAAACTCTCATTATATTGTGGAGCTCGGCCCCGGTGCAGGCGAGATGGGGGGCCGCGCCGTCTTTACCGGAGAGACAGAGGATTTTATAAGAGAGGCACAGACCCTTACGGCCAGGTACCTTACTGGCATCTCTTCCATAAAGGTGCCTCACTGGAGGCGCCGCGGCAGCGGAAAGACCATCTCCCTTAAAGGAGCCAGAGGCAACAACTTGAAGGACGTAAATATCAGCATACCGCTGAAGACCCTTACCTGCGTCACCGGTGTATCAGGTTCGGGAAAGAGCACACTTATAATAGAGACCCTGTACAGGGCCCTTGCCCGGTCTTTTCAGATAAAGGCCGAGCAGCCCCTGCCCTTTACGTCCATGCATGGCGGCGGTAATATAGGTGGGCTGCAGCTCGTTGACCAGGCCCCTATAGGCCGTACTCAGAGGAGCATACCAGTTACATACATCGGCGCCTTTGACGGCATCAGAAAACTTCTGGCCAATGAATCCCTTGCCAGAGCCTCCGGGTTCTCGGCTGGTCACTTCTCCTTTAACGTGCCCGGCGGCAGATGCGAAGCTTGCCGCGGCGAGGGCTCGGTAAAGCTGGAGATGTACTTTCTTCCCGATATATACATAAAATGTGGTAAATGCGAGGGAAGGCGCTTTAGCCGCTCCACGCTGGCGATAAAATACCGGGGACTCAACGTAAGCGATATACTTCAACTCACCTTTGACGAGGCCTCGCGGGTCTTACTGGCAAATAAGGACCTGCAGAGAAGGCTCAAGGTCATGGCGGACGTGGGGCTGGGGTATCTGCGCCTCGGCCAGCCTGCGCCAACGCTCTCCGGAGGCGAGGCCCAGAGGATAAAGATTGCCAGAGAGCTTCTACGAGGTGAGGCCGAGGATACGCTCTACATCCTTGACGAGCCTACAACAGGGCTTCACACCGATGATATCAAGAGACTCCTTAATCTACTTGGCAGGCTCGTGGACAACGGCAACACAGTGCTCTTAATAGAGCATAATATGGAGGTCATAAAGACGGCGGACCATGTAATAGATCTCGGGCCCGGCAGCGGCCCGCTGGGAGGCAGTATTGTCAGCTCCGGGCCTCCCGAGGCCGTGGCCAAATCCCCTGCCGGTGTAACCGCTCCCTTTCTCAAAAAAGTACTTGGTCTTTAAAAAAAACGCGGCCATAACAAAAACCAAGAAGGCAATAAAAATAAAAGAGAACCAAAGAAGGCCCGGTAGACCACGGTGGAGCCCCGTAATACAAGGCTTTTAACTTGACAGAAACCAATGAAGCAGATAGTATCAATCTATACTGCAAAAGGTCTATACTCGCATATACAAATGGCCTTTGTAATAAAAGGGGCTGATGTAGACCGGAGCCGCTGTAATACAGCCGTTAAAGACAGGGGCCGGCACAAAAAGATAGGGCATAAAAGAAAACCTTCCTGTGACCAGGACCACGGTGCACCCGGGAGAAAGTCTTTATAATAGAGAGTAACAATCCAAGATAATAAGCATCGTCTAACCAAACCGTCAGACCTTTACTTGCAGGGTCTTGACCATAAAATAAAGAGTTATTATGAAAAAAATAGTCTTCGTAGAACCAAAACCACCGGACCTTCATGTCTTTGCAAGGATGCCGCTGCCACGCCTTGGCACCGTGCTGCTTGGCACAACACTGCAGGAACACGGCTATGAGGTCAAGACCTATATAGAGGTAGTGGGCGAGCTTGATATCGAGGATATTCTCACCGCCGATGTCGTGGGCATCTCTTCCATCACCTCAACATCGGCCCGTTCATATGAGCTGGCCAAGCTGGTACGCGAGGCAGGGATACCCGTCTTCATGGGCGGCCCCCATGTTACATTCCTTCCCGACGAGGCCCTTGAGTACTGCGATTACGTCCTGCGCGGAGAGGTGGACGACTTCATCCTCGACTTCATGAAGGCCGTTGAGACAGGCAAGGGCCTTGAGGCCATACCCGGCATTGTCTTTAAAAAACCGGACGGCACTATCTTCAAGAATAAGACGGTGCCATTTTGTAAAGACGTAAATACCATACCCGTCCCTGACTTCACCCTTATGAGCGGTTTTGAGGAGAATCCATACAAGAAGATATCCATAACCCCAATCATGACATCACGGGGCTGTCCCTATGACTGCAACTTCTGCTCCGTAACCTCCATGTTCGGGCGCAAATACCGTTTCAGGAAGACTGAGCTCGTCCTTGAGGAACTTAGAAGGAACAAAGCAGGAGGCGGCAAATGGGTCTTCTTCTATGATGACAACTTCGTGGCCAACAAAAAGAGAACTAAAACTCTGCTCAAAGCCATGATAGCCGAGGGCCTTACGCCTAACTGGACGGCACAGGTGCGCGTAGACGTAGCCAAAGACCCGGAGCTAATGGACCTCATGAAAAAATCAGGGTGCCACACAGTCTACATAGGCCTTGAGTCCGTTAACCCGGAGACCCTTGAAGTATACAACAAGAACCAGACCGTTGAGGACATCGAGTGGTGCATCGGCAAACTGCATGACAACGGCATACGCATCCACGGTATGTTCGTCTTTGGCTCTGATTACGATAATGTCAGCACCATACACGACACCGTGAGGTTCGCCAAGCATAACAACATTGATACCGTACAATTTCTCATACTTACACCTCTGCCGGGCACAGGGTGTTATAAAGACCTTGATGACGCCGGACGCATCGTCTCCAAGGACTGGAGCCTCTATGACGCGCACCACGTAGTCTTTACACCAAAGCACATGAGCTACTTTGAGCTGCAGTCAGAGACGGTTCAGGCTGCCCGCAGGTTCTATTCCGTGCCACAGATATTAAAACGGGCCATGAAGCTCGACCTCTTTAACGTCTCGCTGAAAGCGTACGGCAGAAGCGTGACAAAACGCTGGATGAAGAGCAACCAGGGCTTTCTGGAGCATACAAGAAAGCTTACAACTGCCGGAAGATCCATTGAGACATTAGCCAAGGACACGGCGGAAGATATAAGACATAAGTTCAGCCAAATAAAACCTATCAGGCCCGCCCACTCCAAACCGCAGTAATACCGGCCACAGGGGACTTTTATGGGAAAGATATCCACCTGGATTTTTCTCTTCATACTTCTATGCCCGGGGCTAACGCCCCTGGCTGCAGCCGGACTTACAGACAGCTGCCCACCAGGCCGCTACGGCCCTGTTGCCGAGGTCTGCCCCGGTCCGTTTCCATCTACTCATAAGCTCCTGCCGCCTACGGGGGCCCATGTGAGACTCAGTTTGGAGAGCCTCTACCTTGATGATAGTGCTGGGGGAGACGGCGAAACCAGGACCCTCCCCGATGTGCCTCTTGTTGTAAACAACAGCGTAGAGTCCTTCATCAAATATTTTCAGACAAGCGGCCGGCCACACTTTAAGAAGTGGCTCTCCAGGATGGGCGGGTACAGGAGCCTTGTTGAGGAAAAACTCCGCGATGAAGGCATGCCTGAAGACCTCTTTTACGTGGCCCTTATTGAGAGCGGTCTTAACCCCAGAGCAAGGTCGGGAAGGGCCGCCGTGGGCATGTGGCAGTTCATAGGCGCCACGGCCAAACGCTACGGGCTCCGGGTGGACTGGTGGATAGACGAGAGGATGGACCCGGAAAAGGCCACCATCGCCGCATCCAGATACCTTAAGAGGCTCTATGAACGGTTCGGCTCATGGCAGCTCGCTATGGCGGCCTATAACGCCGGCGAGGGCAGGGTAGCCCGGGCCATCAGAAGACACAAGACCACGGATTTTTGGCAGCTCGCCAAATACAGGCGGCCCCTTAATAGAGAGACGCGCCGGTACATCCCCAAATTCATGGCCGCGGCCATCATTGCCAAGGACCCCGAGGCTTACGGCTTTACGGACCTTGTCTACGATGAACGGGTCGTCTATGAGAAAGTGGAGATCTCCCATGCTACGGATATAAAGGTGATAGCAGAAGCGGCAGGGATAAGCGTAAAGGAATTTAAACGGCTGAACCCTGCCCTTATACGCTGGTTCACGCCTCCTGACTACTCTGATTACCAGATCAAGCTCCCCCCTGAGAGGGTTGCGAGTTTCAAGGAAAACTTCAGCAAAATCCCGCCTCAGAACAGGCTCAAGTTCTACAAACACCGTGTGAAACGCGGTGATACGCTCTGGGCCATAGCGAGAAAATACAGGACGGGCATGAGCCTTATTCTTTACCTCAACGATGTAAAGGACCCGCGCTACATCCGTCCCGGTAAACTTATAGTCATACCCGTAAGGGCCCGTGAGACAAAAAAGACCAATGTAAAGAAAACCGCCCTCCCGCAAAAGGGAGTAACGGCCTCCTGATGGGCTTTTTATGCAGAGCAGGGACAAGATAGAAGACTGATGATTTGTAGAGGAAGGGACACTCACAAAAAATGCTCACCATACACGAAGCCATAGAGAAGATACTCGCCGAGGTTAAACCGCTTGGCGTAGAGACCGTTAATATCCAGGACGCGGCCGAGAGGGTCCTGGCAGAGGATATCAAAGCCACACGGGGAAACCCTCCCTGGGATAACTCGGCAATGGACGGCTATGCTGTACGGGCCGAGGATGTTAAAGAGGCCTCTACGGAGTCACCGGCGAGGCTCAAGGTCCTCTACGACCTGGCCGCCGGAGGCGTTCCAGAGGGTGCAGTAGGGCCCGGCGAGGCCGTAAGAATAATGACAGGAGCGCCGACGCCCGAGGGGGCCGATGCCGTTGTCATGGTAGAGAAGACGCGCAAGGCCGAAGATAATATAGTAGAAATATTAAACCCCGTCAAACTCGGCGCAAACATTAGAAAAGAGGGCGAGGATTTTTCTACAGGGGATACAGTTATATCCAAAGGCACTGCTATAAGGCCTGCAGAGATACTCATGCTCGCCACTACGGGCGCTGCCACTGTAAAAGTCTACAAAAAACCCCGAGTGGCCGTACTCTCAACAGGCGACGAACTCGTAGATATTGACGTTGCACTTAGCCCTGGAAAGATTACCAACAGCAACGGATACGCCCTGACGAGCCTGGCCATTGATGCCGGAGCAGAGTGTCTGAACCTCGGCATTGCCGGTGATAATAGAGAAGTACTTAATGAAAAATTTACCGAGGCCGCGGAGTTTGACTGCATAATATCCTCGGGCGGAGTCTCTGTCGGCGATTACGACCTTGTAAAAGAGGTAATGAGAGACCTTGGCTCGGAGATGAAGTTCTGGAAGGTGGCTCTGAAACCAGGTAAACCCCTTGCCTTTGGTCTCATTGGCGGCAAACCCGTGTTCGGGCTTCCGGGCAACCCCGTATCATCAATGGTGGCCTTTGAGCAGTTCGTACGCCCCGCATTACTGAAGATGGCGGGGCGAAGTGATATTTTCAAAAAGACCTTTCCCGCCCGCCTTACTGAGTCCATTAAAAAGAGACCGGGCAGGGTTAATTTTCTACGCGGCACCCTCAGTTCCAGCGGCGGCGAGTATCTGGCCACCCCCCTTCAGGGGCAGGGCTCGGGTATGATTACCTCCATGGTAAGGGCTGAGGTATTCATAATAGTGCCCGAAGAGTCTTCGGAGGTAAAGGCCGGAGAGACTGTCCTTATTCAGCCCATAGGAAACGCTGCGTTGCAGAGCGAGAGCCCCGATTATTAAAAAAATCAAAGGAGCGAAACACAGAAATGTTCAAGACAATAGAGTGGATGGATAAAGGCGTGCGCATGATTGACCAGAGGGTACTTCCCACGCGCGAGGTTTACAAGACCTTTAAAGGTTATAAAGAAGTGGCCGGCGCTATAAAAGACATGGTCATTCGCGGCGCGCCGGCCATAGGAGTTGCCGGGGCCATGGGCATAGCCCTTGGGGCCTCAAAGATAAGCCCAAGAGATTTTAAGTCCTTCAGCAGAGAGTTTCGTAAGATTGTAACTCACGTGGCAGGCGCAAGGCCGACTGCCGTGAACCTTGCGTGGGCGGCGCGGAGGATGGAGGCCGTATTTGAAGATAATAAAGACCTGCCCGCAGAGGAGATAAAAAGGCTTCTCATAGCCGAGGCCCGCAAGATGCACGACGAGGACGTCCTCATAAACAAGAAGCTCGGGGCAAAGGGGGCGCGCCTCTTAAAGAAGAACTCCACCGTGCTTACGCACTGCAATGCCGGAGCCCTTGCCACGGCAGGCTACGGCACGGCCCTTGGCGTGATACGCGCCGCCGTTGAGAAGGGCAAGAACATCAGTGTCCTGGCCGATGAGACGCGGCCATTTCTCCAGGGCGCCCGCCTTACGGCGTGGGAGCTTAAAAAAGACGGCATAGACGTCACCCTCATCGCCGATAATATGGCCGGGCACTTGATGAAGGAGGGCCTTGTAGACGCCGTAGTGGTAGGCGCCGACAGGATAGCCTCTAACGGTGACGCCTGCAACAAGATAGGCACCTACACCGTGGCAGTTCTGGCAAAAGAACACAAGATACCTTTTTATGTAGCAGCGCCCACCTCCACCATAGACATGGATATTAAGACCGGTGCGGAGATACCTATTGAGGAGAGAAGCACCAAAGAGATTACGCACATAGCAGGCAAGAGGCTCGCGCCTATGGGTATAAAGATAAAAAACCCTGTCTTTGACGTTACACCGGCAAGGCTCATCACCGCTATCATCACAGAAAAAGGCGTAGTAAAAAAACCCTTCAAGGCTGGTATTAAGGCCCTCTTCAAAAAATAAGGGGCAATAGCCCCCCACAACTTAGCCCCCTCTGTCTTTTTGGCAGAGGGGGCTTTAACTATTCTACGTGGGGCGCGAAGAGGCTGTTCAAAAGAACGATGTTTATCCCCCAAATGGTTTTCTTTGTAAAACTCTTTTTACGGGTAATTCGTCCTTTCCCCAACTCAATAATCAGCCAGAGCAAAGGAAGACCGCATCCCAATTGAAAAATTCTTTTTTCCAAAAGAAAGTGGGGGCTAACTCACTATCTGATTCAGCTCAAAGATAGGCAGCAGGATGGCCAGGACTATAAAACCCACGGCAGCGCCCATGATAAGAATAAGCAGAGGCTCCATAAGCGCAAGCCCTCTCTCTACAGAGGTATTAAACTCCCTCTCATAAGAGTCGGCAGCCCGCAGCAGCATCTCCGGCAGGTTCCCGCTCCTCTCACCTATAGCCGTCATGTGAACTATCATGCCTGGAATAAGGTTTGAGGCAGATGCGGAAAAACTCTTTGATAGATCACCGCCCTCGGTAACATCCCTCTGGGCCTGGGAAAAGACCGCAGTAAAGAGGCTGTGATTAAGGACCTTTGAGGTCATCTCAAGGGCGCCGAGCAGCGGCACGCCGCTATGGAGAAGACTTCCAAGGGTGCGCAGCATGGTAGAGAGATAAAACCTCTTTATGGTCTTCCCAAGTGCAGGAATACGTATAAGCGTCCTGTCTTTAAAGGCCTTGCCGCCGGGTTTTCTTAAAATCTTTGAGACTACCCAGGGCATGGCTACGGCAATGACCAGGATAAGAGGCCAGAACCTTCGAAGTATTGAGGTAATACCAAGAAGAATAACGGTAATAAGCGGTAGCGCTGTTTCCGTATCCTCAAAAATAGTGGTAATCTTTGGTATAACGAAGATGACGAGAAAAGACAAGACAGCTACGCCCACGATGGTCATGAGTACAGGGTAGACAAGGGCTGTCTTTACCTTCTCATAGACCCGTTCGCGCGCCTCGAGGTAATCGGCAAGGCGGCTCATGACGCTCTCAAGGCTTCCCGTCTCTTCGCCGGCCTCTACCATACGGCAGTACATCTCAGGGAAAGCCCCTGCCTGCGCATCCAGGGCCCCGGCAAAGGAGGCGCCCCCGGCAAGCCTCTCTTTCACATCTATAAATGAATCTCTAAAGGCCCTGTTCTCAGTCTCCTGCACGATGATATCAAGGGACTCATGAAGCGACGCACCTGATGAGAGCAGTGTGGAGAGCTGACGTGAGGCAGAAGCGAGCTCCATGGAAGATGTGCCTCCCCGGGGCAGGAATGACCGCAGCCATGTGGCAAGCTCGCGCTTCTTTGCCTCCAGAGAGACTTCATGTGGGTAAAGCCCGTCTTGCTTAAGCCTCGACGCGGCGTCTTTCACACCTGAGGCCTCTATCTGCCCGCTTACCTCTTTACCGAGGTTATTATATGCCCTGTAATGAAATATTGGCATGATAAACGTGGACCTCAATCAAAATGAGTTACCCTCACCACCTCTTCAAGACTGGTAATCCCTTCTCGGACTTTATCAAGCCCGTCCTCGCGGAGGGTCTTTACCCCTTTCTCGGCGAGATAACCCCGCAGTGTGGCGGCATCTGGATTTTTTAGAATAATAGCCCTGAGCCCGCTATCCACGGCCATAAACTCAAAGATTCCGGTCTGCCCGTAAAACCCGGTCTTGAAACATTTCTGGCAGCCCGCGGGCCTGTACAGAGTCTCCGGCACATCACCGTTACCAAAGAGGGCCTTTTCTTCCTCAGCCGGGTTGTAGGCCTCTTTGCAGGCATCACAGAGCACTCTTACAAGCCTCTGCGAGACAACAGCTACAAGGGAAGAGGCCACGAGAAACTGCTCTATGCCCATATCCACAAGCCTTGTTACGGCCGTAGGCGCGTCATTGGTATGCAGGGTGGAGAGCACCAGGTGGCCTGTCATGGAGGCCTGCACCGCCATCTCCGCTGTCTCCATGTCACGAATTTCACCTACCATGATTACGTCAGGGTCTTGTCTCAGTATGGAACGCAGACCAGTGGCAAAGGTAAGGTCTATTTTTGGGGCAACCTGAATCTGCCCTATGCCCTGTATCTGGTACTCCACGGGGTCTTCAACAGTTATGATATTACGCTCGTCGCTGTTTATGCTGTTTATATAGGCATAGAGGCTCGTAGTCTTACCGGAGCCCGTGGGGCCTGTGACGAGTATTATCCCGCTGTTAATGGAGAGGACGCGCTCCACCTCGGCAGTCCTCGAGGCGTCGAGGCCAAGCCCGGCAAGAGTGACAAGACCAAACTTCCTGTCAAGGAGCCTCATTACCACGCGCTCGCCAAAGGCAGTCGGCACGATAGATACACGCACGTCTATATCCTTACCGGCCACAAGGAGCCTTATCCTGCCGTCCTGGGGAAGCCTCTTCTCGGCGATATTCAGCCCGGCCATTATCTTCACCCTTGAGACAAGGGCCTCCTGAATCACCCTTGGAGGCGTAAGCACGGGGTAGAGTACGCCGTCTATCCTGAAACGCACGTCTATCTTCTTCTCAAAGGGCTCTATGTGAATATCGCTGGCTCTGTCTTTTACTGCCTGGCCAAGCACAGAGTTCAGGAGCTTTATAATAGGGGCCTCATCGTTAAGGTCAAGGAGATCTCTGGGGCCATGCCACTGGCTGGCTATCTCGTCAAGGCTCTCAGTGTGCAGTTCCTCCATTACCTCATTGGCAGAGCCGGAGAGGCGCTCATAAAAACGGTTGGCAAGGCCCAACAACTTATCTTCCGGGACAAAGACAGGCGAGAGCGGGAGAGAGAAGAGCCTCTCCATATCATCAAGGGCAAAGAGAGAGGCAGGCCCGGAAAGGGCCACGCCGAGCATGCCATCCTCCTTCTTAAGAGGCAGGACACTGTTGGTCTTAACAAAACTTATGGGAAGCTGTTCAAGGAAAAAAGGGTCTACATCGTCATCGCCAAGCTCGTCCCTGTAGGGAAGGCCGTATTTTTCAGCCATACGCCGCGCATCAGAAGGGGCCTCGGAGCCGGAAAGGGTCCTCTCATTTACCTCAAGTTCTCTTGCCATGTAGAGACTCTCTCATCTTAAATCCGCGCTACTCATCCGTGGGGTCAGAACCCCCTTTCTTCTCATCCGTGGGGGCTGCCCTGGCAGCCTCGTTGAACTCCATGTCCTTCTTGTCTTTCAATGTGTCAAGGGCATTAAAGTCACGCACAATAGTTGGGGTGAGATATACAAGGAGGTTGGTCTTTTCCTTACTCTCTGAGGTGGACTTGAAGAGCCATCCCAGCAGCGGAATTTTACTCAGTACGGGAACCCTTGTATCATTTTTTATAACCTTGTCCTGAATAAGACCGCCTATGACTATAGTCTGCCTGTCCTTTACCACAACAGTGGTCCTCGCAGAGCGTTTTGAGGTAATAATATCCGATGCGTCTATTCCAGCGGTCTGAGTAGTTGGCGAGACAGAAGAAATTTCCTGATAGATATCAAGCTTTATGTAATCACCCTTGCTGATCTGCGGTTTTATCTTAAGAGTAACACCTACGTCTTTTCTCTCAATGGACTGGAGCACCGGCTGGTTTGTCGTTGAAGAGCTCCTCTCAAGGGAGCTTAAAAAAGGCACATTTTCGCCAACTACTATCTCGGCCTCCTGATTGTCCGATGTAAGTATCTGAGGGGTGCTTAATACATTCACCACATCCCTGAAGTCTGACAAGTTGAAGAGCACTGAAAATCCGGGGGCACCGAGAGTCATTGTTGAGCCATCAGGCTGAGTGGCCGTAAAATCAAAGAAGTTGGCCACACCTCCCAGGCTGAACCCCGATAGACCGTTGACGATATTGGTCATGGTGTTTGAATCCACCGTTCCAAAGCCCCCTATGGTTACAGGAGCGCCGTTCTGATCGGCCGCCAGACGCCACTTGGTTCCAAGGTCTCTGGCCTTGTCAACTTTAACCTCCACTATCATGGCCTCCACATATACCTGGAAGGGACGCCTGTCGAGCTGCTTTATGACACTTACGAGACTATTATAATCATCGGGCCGGGCCATTATAATAAGTGAATTCGTATCAACGTCAGGGGTTATTACAACAGGGTCTGTAAAGCGTGACTTCACCTGCACGGGTTTTTTGGCCTTGCCGCCTATGGTATCTTTAGTGCCGGGAGCCGTTTGCATTACCCTCTCAAGGGTCTTTGCAAGTTCCTCGGCATCGGCGTTCTCAAGGTAATATACATTTATCCTTGACCTCACCTCAGAGGGCTGGACATCAAGTAGGGTGATAAGCTCCCTCAGTCTCTTCCTCTGCGCGTCGTTGCCAAAGATAATGACGGCGTTTAGACGCTTGACGGCTATGGGGGTCTTTTTAGAAGCGGACTGCGTCACGGGCTGTGCGCCAAGCCCCGGCGCCGCCCGGCCGCTGCCGGACTCGTACTTATTGAGCGTCTCCACCATGTCCTCGGCCATGGCGTATTTGAGCATCACCAGCTCTGACGGGCTGGAGGTGGCCTTTACGTCAAGGTATCCCACTACCTTGAGTATCTTGTCAATATTCCTCGCCGTATCCAGGATAAGGATTGAGTTGGAGCTTCCAAAGGCGGCCATGTAACCCTGGCGCGAGACCATGGGGGTAAGTACCGGCAAGACCTCGTTTGGAGTGAGATGCTCAAGGGGTAGGAGCCTGGCCATGTATAACTCATTTGCCCTGGCAGGCCGTTTCTTGCCCTTTGAGACCGAGACAGGGCCCTGCTTGACCATGGCAACAGGAGAGACCCTGTAGGCGCTGCCGGTGTTAATAACAGTAAAGCCCTTGAGCTCCATGACAGAGACAAAGAGGTCGAAGGCCTCGGCGCTGGAGAGCTCCTTGGGGGCTATTATGGTTATCTTTCCCTTGAGCCTCTCATCATAAATAAAGTTCCTGCCCGTGGTCTCGCTTATAAACCTTACCACTGTGCTAATCTCAACGTCATGAAAGTTCATGGCAATCTTGCCGGAACTTCCAGAGGCGGCAGAGGCCGGACCACGGGTGAAAACCCCCAGTAATAATAAGAGCAGGCAGCTAACGAGAACTCTCTTTAAAATATTCATCTATGACCTCTTCACCTTATCTCATATGTATATGTTTGCGCTTTGCCGCGCCTCATAAAGTCAACCGTTACATCTGTCTCGCCCTTAAGCCCCTTCATGAGGCTCATGGCTTTTTCAGGAGCGTCTATGGCATAATCATTTACCCTGAGTACAATATCACCGCTCCTTATGCCAAGGCCATAAAAAACCCCGTAGGGCCTGACCTGGCTCAGTATAAAACCCTTTACAGCGCCGCCTTCCCTGTAGGGGTAAAACCTCGCGTCTGAGAGAAGGCTGTTTGAGTCCTCAATGGCCTTCTCAAGGGCCCTCCTGTCTATGAGCCACTTTCCCTTACCCAGGGGTTTGGCAAGGGTGGTAGGGGCTTTACCGGAAAAGGGGTCTATGCCCCTGGGGCCAAAGGAGCTAAGTCCGCGGCGTGAGTTAAGACCGTCAAGACCGGAACTAAAAACATCACTGCCAGGCCTTTGGGAAGGGGCCTTGATCAGATTCTTTTCTTTATCGCTCAAATCCAGGGTAAATGTTAAGAGCCTTCCGCCACTGTCCACAACAGCACTGTACCGGCTCACACGTACAAGTCTGCCAAGATTAAAAACTTCCTGCCCGCGCAGTACGACATCCTCCTTACCCGTAGTCTTATCCTTGAATACCGCGGCAGAATCCTCCTCCCCTACCCCTGTGCCTGTTACCGTGCCAAGAAGGACCGCCGCCGCACTTGAGGCTGCTACCGTGGGGCCCTTGCCAATGCTCTGAGATGGTTTCTTGTTAATAAGGGTCAGCGTGGTTGTGGCTCCAAATACCCCGCTCCTTCCAATATCCATGTAATCGGCAAAAACGCTTTTTCCTTTTCCGGCACCCTTACCTCCTGCAGCGAGATGGCTGCCCACGGCCCCTTGTCTTGATAAAGACGCCTCTCCCTTCACCAGGTACTCGCGCGCTATAAGGGCGGCTACAAAGAGAATGCATAGAAGGAGCGCCACGTTAAAATACCTCGTGACGTTTCTTCCGTTCATGAATCCTGCCATGGATATGGTCTTCATACTCATATATATAACCCGGACTAAACTTCAGATCCTCGCGCCCACCTTCCGGATATCCAAAAGCTAAGAGGCGGCCTCTTGTATGAGAAGGACTCTTAAAGAGCAGTCCAACAATTTATTATCCTCAAAGCCGGTCTCAAGGTCCAGCTCTTTTACAAGGAGAAGTCCCCTGTACCGGTCAATCTCGTAAATGAAGTTTACGAGCTGATTAAGGGTAATGTCCTTTAAAGAGACCTCCACGCTCCCTATCTCGTAGCCGTTCTCCAGAGACTCTTCCGCCCCCTTGAAGGAGCTGAGCTTGTCCTTGATGCCAAGCTGCGTGCCTATCTCTTCCAGGGCCTTAACTGGAGAAGCCGCCCCTGCGGCGCCTCTGAGCCTCTTTTTCATGGGGTTAATCTCGCCAAGACCTCCAGTGTATTTTTCCATCATACGGGTAAACTCACCAAACTCACGCTCTCTTGCCGAGAGTTTTGACTTCACCCCCGATAGATAGCTGCATGAGCCGAGGATAAAGACCACAAGGAGTACAGCGGCAAGCACGTACTTACCGTACAGAACCTGACTCGGTGAAAAATCCTTTAAAACCTTACGTGCTGCCATAAGAGCTTATTCCTCTTCACTACTATATGCAAGGTCTCTTATGAGACCCCTTTACTATTTATATCAAGTGCGATGGAGAACGTTACCCCGCCGCTAACGCTCTTCTTAACATCCGTAAGCACGAGCGAGTGAATGGTCATCAGTTTAATAAGCTCGGCCTTGAACTTCTCGGCCTTCTCAAAAGACGCAGCCTTACCCTTTGCCGTCACCCTCATCCCGCGCATGGACAGCTGGTATAAGCTAATTCCAGCCGAGCCGCCTGCCTTTGCCAGAAGGTTTAGATTATCAAGGGCCCCTATGCCCCTGCCCATGAGCCCCATGTCCTTTGCCTGCTCTTTGAGTTTTATCTCAAGCTGATAGAGTGGGTCCTGAATTGTCCGATCACCTGGGAAGACTCTCTGGTAGGAGAGAAGGATTTGGCTCTTCAAGTGCCTGGCCTCGCCGGAGAGCCGGCTGGATTTAAGAAAAATAAGCCCCCCCCATAAGATGGCTACAAGGAGCATGAGGGCTGCAGTTACCTTAAAACCTTTTCTTGCTTTCTCAAAGGCCTCTGTATCGGCAAACTCTCCTTTTCTGAAGTTTACGGCATCCCTCCACCCCTCGCGGGCCTCCTCTGCAAGGGCCCGTACACCTGTAAACCTCTCCTCAAAGCCCTGGGCTGCAATGGCCTCACGCCCCGCTGGGACGAGCTCCATGGCCCGGGCGCCGCAGTAATAAAAAGTATTTATCTCCGTGCCTTCAGTCTCAATATCGGCCAGAGCCAGCTTGACATCTATCTCACCTGTGATTTTCTTATAGAGCAGCGGCTTGCTGCCGTCAGATATGATTATGGATTCATTATCGAGAAAAGCCGCCGGAACTCCTGCGGTGTTTAGCCTGGCAAGAAGCTTATCCTTGCAGAGTAAGGCGCTGCCCACACGGAAGGGCTCAAGCCCCATGTCCCTTAGCATATCAAGGTATTGCCGGAGCTCTGACTTTTCAAGGGCCACGGCCATAGTCCGGCCGCGGGCAAGGGTAACGGCCTCGAAGATAAAGTCTTCGGTGCCCTTGACAAGGCTCTCCGAGAGCTCAAAGGGCAAGACCTCCTCCACCTTTTGCCTCTCACCTATGGGGACTTCTACCACCCTCAGGCTCAGCGCTTCTGCCGGCACACCAAGAAAGACCCTGGAAAAAGCTCGCCACCCGGCCTCTTCCATCTCCTTAATGAGCGTGGCGAGGGCCGCCCTGGGGTCTCCGTTAAGAGGGGCCTCAAAAAACACACTGGCCTCACCCCTGCCGTCGGTAAGCGCGCTGCACCTAACGGCATCTCTTCCCATATCAATGATAAGCAGTGGTCTTGACATTATCTCTGCCTGTAATAATACGTGGTGTATTCTTTCTCGCCACTCTTGAAAAGGGCCTCTACCGTGCTCTTTGATTTACCCACTCTGGCCGAGATAAAGGCCCTGAAAAGATCACTCTTTACTATAATACTATTTTGCAGGTTAAAGCCCAACTGCTCAAAACCAGAGACCTTTCTTATCTCAGCCGTATTTTCAAAAGGCCTGCTCTCTCTGTATGATATCACATCGCGGGCCATATCATCGGTGATTTCAGATGACAGGGCCTTAATGACCTCATGGGGAGCGGTATTGATATTTACCTTTCCATCTGTATTAACAGTAATAAAATCTCTTAGCTTTTTTATCTCCTCTTCGCCGTAGCCTTTTACAAGGTAGAGTTCCTCAACGGTAGAGAGCGGCCCGCCCTTTGACATATAGGGGGGACTCTGGCGCATATAATAATCGCTGTTCTCAGCACCGTCTTTTCTCATAGAGTCATCAGAATCTATCCAATCGGCAAGTGTGCCTGCAAGTGAGACCGGTAGGTCCAACTCATCGAGCAACCTTATATACATATCATAAAAGCCTTGATTTATCTCTCCATTTTTAAAGACAATAGCATTAATGGAAAGCCTGCCCGACTCATCAGAGAGACGTACTGCAAGGTCTCCCCTCTTATTTTTAAAGCTCTCCGTGGCCTTGTCTTCGGCAATAAAAGTATAACCCGCCGAGTTAATATCCCTTGAAATCACTACGGCTATGGGAAGACCGTCTCTGGCCATGAAACCTGCGTTCTGAAAATCAATATGCCCGCCTGTGGCCGTACTGTCCATATGCACGGAAAAGACTATCTCGCCAAGCACGCTCACGATAATAGCCGTAACAAGGAGCGTTATGATAAGGGCAAAACCCCTCTCGCCACCGGGCCTTCGTAATAATCGAGTCATCTTCAGTGCACCATGGTAACTACAGTTGTACTAAAAGTCTTTACTCCACCGAGTCCCTTTATATCAATTATGAGGCTTACGGCGGCAGGGACGGCCTTCTGGCCTGTACCGTCCCATGAATCCACCCACTTCTCTCCATCGTAAAAGCTGGCGCTAAAACCCAGAATGTCTTCCATGACCTTGGCCCTGAAACCCCTCTGGCCCGTATAGGGGTTCCATGACTCTCTGTAAAGGCTCATACCCTCTTCTGTCTCCTCGGCGCTGTAGCTTACTGCCATGAGGTCGCCGGAGCGTTCGTGCCCTGAGGAATAGGTAAAGAAGGTCATGGAGAGACTGGCAGGGGTGTGGGAAGAGGCATTGCCGCCCGTACCGTTCCAGAGAGAGACGGAGTTTGCGGGGCTCATAAAAGAAGCGCGCGCCTCACGTGTGAAAGAGGCGGAAAAACGCCGGAAGGCCCGCAGACTATCCATATTGTCCTGAAGGTTCTCTCTTGTGGAGAGCACGTTGAAGAGAGTAGTGTAGATGGCGGTAACAACTACGGCAAGGATGGCAACGGCTATGAGCAGCTCTATAAGGGTAAAACCGCCGGGGCGGCGGCAGATGGCGCAGGAGGAGTCCACTTTTAACTTCCCATTCACCGCTACGCCTCTCTTAAGGTGCATATCTACTCGCCCGAAGCCATGGTCTCCATAGTTATACCCGCGCCGCCGCGGCTAACGGTAAGAGACTCATTTTCTATCCCGCTGTAACCCGATTTTTCAGAAGTAAAATTCCAGGAGAAACCTTCGTACTCAGGACCGAAGAGACCCTCCTTCTCATTACCTTCGCCAAGGAGCCTTATTTGCTCCAACTTTTCAATAGCGAGCATGGAGGCAAGGGTCTTGTCCAAATTACTATCCATAACCGATAGATGATAACTGACGCTTGCAAGGACCGTCACAATAACACCGCCGAGTATAGCCAGCGCCACCATTATCTCAAGGAGGGTAAAGCCAGCCTCACCTGAGACTCCACGGAGACGTATGGCTGCTGAATCATGGCATCGACTAAACATAACCTTGAATTATCTTGACCTTGCCGGAATAAGGGTTATAGCTTAAAGTTAGTTGCAATTCGCCCTGCTGTAGATGCAGGCTGAAGGGATCGGCCCCTGCCGAAGGGTTGAATATAACAGCGGCCTCGCCCGATGAGATTCTTCCGAGCCCGGATATGACAATATCCTCAATCTCAGTTGCCCGGCCAAGCTTGAAGCCCCGTATATCGGGGTCTGCTACCGGAGAAAATTCCTCACCGTCAGAGGAAGACTCCACCATGAAAGACTCGTCTTCCACATAAAACCAGAAGCGGTAATACCGCCCCTCTGCAGTGGCGGAGTCGTCAAGACTGCGGATAAGCCCCGCCATCTTTCTCGCGTCTGAACGAAAGCCATATCCTTCGAGGGTCTTCATTGCGGGAAAGGCGATAATAAGCACACTGGCGAGGATGGCGATAACAACAATAAGCTCGATGAGCGTAAAACCGCCTCTCCAGCCGCCTCTATCAGTTGATGTTCCAGCTCTCCACATCCTTGTCATAACCCTCACCGCCTCTTGCGCCATCTCCTCCAAGGGAAAGAATGTCAAAGTCCCCGTGAAGCCCGGGTGAGGCATATATGTAAGGATTACCCCAGGGGTCAACGGGTATCTTCTTATTATCAAGGTACCCGCCCTCACGCCAGTTTTTCGGGATAATACCTGCTGTGGGCACGCTGACAAGGGCGTCAAGGCCCTGCTCCGTAAGGGGATAACGGCCATTATCAATCTTATAGAGCTTTATAGCTGTCTCAAAATTCTTTATCTGCACCCTGGCCTCAGTGACCTTGGCCTCATCGGTGCGCCCTATAACCCGCGGGGCTATAATGGCGGCAAGGGCGCCAAGTATGACTATGACCACCATGAGCTCTATAAGGGTAAAGCCATAAGTAGACCTGATGGACCTCTGTATAAGGGGAAACACACCTCTTAACTGTTTTTTCATCTCTATATACCTGCCCCGTTCCTGATGCACACATTATGTCTTTTATAGGATACCCCCGGTCTTACAGGATAATCCCGCCGGCCACGGTAAAGCCCTCATGTTCAAGGACAAAACGCCCTGTCTCCTGAATCCTGGCAAAGGAGTCCACAACCACGGCTTTATCGAGCTTTATCTCCACCTCGGCCACCTCCGAGGGTTTTATAACCTCTGCGTCCCTCTCCACCACCTCAATGGAAGCCGGGTCAAACCTCTGATATATCTTATCAATGGTGCCCTTAACGTCCTGAGTGGCGCACTTGAAGGTAAGGGGCCTGCCCAGAGTGTAGTCCTTGTCTACCATCCAGAAGATATTGGCCCTCACGGTATCGGTTATGGTGGAATCAACCCTGTCAACGACTATCTGCCCTCTCTCAAGATCAACGCCCTCTACGGTAATACCTACTGCATCGCCGGCAGGGGCCTCCTTAATACCTTCTTCAAGGTATTTCTTTATCTCTTTTATGCTGGCCTTTTTGTTATCAGGAAGTATAAAGACCTCCTCACCTGCGCGGATGAGACCGGCCTCTACCCGGCCAACGGCCACGGACTGGCCCTCAACGTCATATACGTCCTGCACCGGAAACCTCATCCCGCGGTCAACGGCCTTTATGGACTCGAAACTATCAAGGGCTTCGAGCACCGTAGGGCCCTCATACCACTCCATGTTCTTTGATTTGTTAGCGACGTTATCGCCATCCATGGCGGAGATGGGTATCAGATAAGAGGGGGTTATGCCAAGGTCCGACAAGACTTTTGTGATCTCACTTCTTACTTTCTTGAAAGAATCTTCCGAGAACCCCGTCATGTCCATCTTGTTAAGCAGAACGGCCACCTGCTTTATGCCGAGAAGTCCCAGCACATGGCAGTGCCTGAGGGTCTGCTCCTCAACACCACGCTTCGCATCTATGAGCAAAAGCGCCGCTTCGGCCTGAGAGGTGCCGCTTATCATATTTTTCAGAAACTCCCTGTGTCCAGGGGCATCGATGATAACGTATCTTCTTCTATCGGTCTGAAAAAAGGTATGGGCAATGTCTATGGTAATACCCTGGTCACGCTCTTCCTTCAGGCAATCCATGACATGGGCAAACTCTATCCTGCCATCATTGCCTTCCGCGGCGGAGCTCTCCTTTATCTCCTCCATCTTAGAAGGAGAGAGGCTGCCCGTATCATAAAAGAGCCTGCCGACAAGGGTACTCTTGCCGTGGTCCACGTGGCCCACGATAACTATATGAAGTTCTCTCTCTTCCATATTACTTCTCCTGAGTTTTTTGTATTACATATAACCTAATGAACGGAGTTTCTGCATGGTATAGGCGTCTTCCTTATCCTGCGCCCTGCCTGCCCTCTCCGAGGTCGTTGCGTTGGCTATTTCATCTATTATCTCGTCTACGTTAGAGGCCGCCGAAGGCACGGGCCCGCAGCAGGGCTCGCAGCCTATGGAGCGGAAACGCTTGCCTTCCTTGCTGAAGTAAAGCTCTGAGATGGGGAGGTTCTCTCTCTTTACATACTTCCAGATATCGAGCTCCGTCATATGGAGTATGGGGTGCACCCTTACGTGGTCCTCGCCCTCGGACTCGGATTTATACTGGT
>JBHHUW010000017.1:0-22026 GCA_046753945.1 Thermodesulfobacteriota bacterium | reverse complement strand
CCTGTTATGCCGCTTACAAGGCGTGACGACGGATATATCTGCTCCGTAACGATATTGGTACCAAGACCAAGGGTCTCGCTATGAGTCTTAAGGATCATTACAAGCTCCTCAAGGGCGGCGTTACCGGCGCGCTCTCCTATGCCGTTAATGGTGCACTCCACCTGGCGGGCGCCATTCACAACAGCGGCAAGAGAGTTTGCAGTGGCAAGGCCCAGATCATTATGGCAGTGTACGGAGATGACGGCCTTCTCAATGCCCACAACATTCTTCTTGATGCCGGCGATGAGCCCGCCAAAACCATCAGGAAGGGCGTAACCCACTGTGTCTGGAATATTCAGCGTAGTAGCCCCGGCTTTTATTACAGCGCTGAGGACCTCATAGAGGTACTCAGGTTCGCTCCTTGATGCGTCCATTGGAGAGAACTCCACGTCATCAAGATACCCGCGGGCCCGCTCCACCATCTCCACGGCGCGTCTTAATGCCTCATCCCTTGTCATCTTGAACTGGTGCTTAAGGTGTATATCAGAGGTAGAGATAAAGGTATGGATACGCACCCGTGGCGCGTCTTTCAGGGCCTCCCAGGCGCAGTCGATGTCCTCTGG
This sequence comes from Thermodesulfobacteriota bacterium, assembly GCA_046753945.1. GTDB lineage: Bacteria > Desulfobacterota > GWC2-55-46 > GWC2-55-46 > JADFVP01 > JAJRZX01. Next base: position 21,424 of record JBHHUW010000017.1, on the reverse strand, counting down.
TTTTGCCCGGGCAAGACTGCATATGACAGGGCCCTCCACCTCGCCGGCTATTCTCTTAACAGACTCAAAATCACCTGGCGAGCTGTAGGCAAACCCCGCCTCTATTATATCAACGCCGAGGCGGGCAAGCTGGCGCGCGACGATGAGTTTTTCTTCTACGTTCATTGAGGCGCCCGGAGATTGCTCTCCATCGCGCAGCGTTGTATCAAATATCCTTACGCGTTCCATCTATATATCTTCCTTACGGATTTTTTAGTGTTCTGCTTTTTTTCTCTCCGTCCGCCGAGGTAGAGGCTGATTTCCTTCTCCTCTTGCTCTTTATCCTCTTCAGGTGAAAGACCAGCCCAACGGGGCCTGAGAGGACGTACCCGAGAGTGATGAGAAAGAGCATCACGGGCGGTTCGGCTACTATGAGTATGATAAGGAATATAAGCCCCACGAGGAGCCTGAAAGGCATGCGCCTTTTAAGGTCAAGTTCTTTAAAACTGTAGAACTTGACATTGCTTATCATAAGAAAGGCAAGCACATATATAAGAAGTAGCACTGTTATATGCTTGGCCATTTCCTGGCCCTTGCCGATGCTGAAAAAGAGCAGCACCGTAGAGGCCACAAGGGCCGCGGCCGCGGGTATGGGCAGGCCGTTAAAGCGTTTGCTCTCTACCGTTGATATCTGTACATTAAAGCGGGCAAGCCTGAGGGCCCCGCAGACAACGTATAAAAAGGCAGCGAGCCAGCCGTAACGTCCGAATGGACGGAGCGCCCAGGTGAAGATAAGCACACCCGGCGCCAGACCAAAGGCCACAAGGTCGGCAAGTGAATCGTACTCGGCTCCGAATCTGCTTGTTGTCCCCGTAAGCCTTGCTATCCTGCCGTCAAGTCCGTCAATAACAGCGGCTATGAGTATGGCTATGGCGGCATGGTCGAAGCGGCCGTCAATGCAGGCCATAATGGCGTAGAACCCGCCGAGCAGGGTCATACTCGTAAGGAGATTGGGCAGAAGAAAAATCCCCTTTTTGAGATTCTCTCTCTTAAGCCCCCTGCCCCGCAATGGTTTTCTCAGTTCTCTATCTCTCATGACCAGTACCCCAGGATTGAAGTCCCGGCGCTTACCTTATCGCCTATTTTAACGGTTATCCTTGAATCCACGGGAAGATAGACATCAAGCCTTGAGCCAAACCTTATAAGTCCGAACCTCTCACCTTTTGAGATATCCATACCCGCCTTCAGGCGGCAGACGATGCGCCTGGCCACAAGGCCTGCAATCTGATTAAAGACAAAGACCTTTCCATCGGGGGTCTCGGCAACAACGGCGTTCTGCTCGTTCTCAAGGCTTGCTTTATCAAGATTGGCTGAAAAAAACCTTCCCTGGTTATATATGACCTTCAGAACCCTCCCCGAGGCCGGGACCCTGTTCACATGAACACTGAATAGATTCATGAAGATGCTTATCTTCATGGTCTCCGAACCTGTAAAACGGCTGTCAAAGACTTTTTCCGCTATAATTACACGCCCGTCGGCAGGGCTTACTATGGAGTCCGACTCTACGGGGACTACCCTTTTCGGGTCCCTGAAAAAGGCCACGACAAAGACAAATAAAGCGAAGAAAAAGGCCCCCGCTATCCATGAACCCGTACCAAGGAAGACCACAATGGTAAGGAGCAGGGCTATAAACATAAAGGGATAGCCCTCTCTTGCCAGAGGCACCAACCCTCTTCTGTCTACGTAAGGGTTTTCAATATTTTCTCCAGATCCACTGTCCATGAGTTGGGATAAAAACTAATTCTTATCCCTGTCAACAATCTTGCCCTTTTTCAGCCAGGGCATCATGCCGCGGAGCTTTTCCCCAACGTCCTCTATTGGGTGGTCCTCGCCACGCCTGCTTAAGGCGTTAAATACTGGTTTATTGGCCTTGTTCTCAAGCATCCACTCACGGGCAAATACACCGGACTGTATCTCATCGAGTATCTTCTTCATCTCGGCCTTTGTCTCGTCGGTAACGAGACGGGGGCCGCGGGTCATGTCTCCGTACTTGGCAGTATTGCTGATGGAGTATCTCATATTGGAGATACCGCCCTCGTATATAAGGTCTACTATGAGCTTTGTCTCATGGAGGCACTCGAAGTAGGCCATCTCCGGCGGAAAACCAGCCTCTGTAAGGGTCTCAAAACCTGCCATTATAAGGGCGCTGATGCCGCCGCAGAGCACTGCCTGCTCACCAAAAAGATCGGTCTCGGTCTCGCACTTGAATGTGGTCTCTATTATTCCGGCGCGTCCCCCGCCGTTGGCCGAGGCATAGGCCAGTCCAACGTCAAGTGTATCCCCGGCAGGGTCCTGATGAACGGCCACAAGGGTGGGCACACCGCCGCCCTTTGTAAACTCGTGCCTTACAAGGTGACCGGGCCCTTTCGGGGCCACCATGAATACGTTCACATCAGAGGGGGGGACAATCTGGCCAAAGTGTATATTAAAGCCGTGGGCAAAGGCAAGATAGGCGCCTTTTTTTAGATTGGGCGCAATATCCTTCTTATAGATATCGCCTTGAGTCTCATCAGGGATGAGAATCATAATCACATCAGCGTCCTTTACGGCCTCTGGCACCTCTTTAACGGTAAGTCCGGCAGCAGCGGCCTTAGCCCATGAGCCGCCGTTCTTTCTAAGACCTACTACTACATTAACTTTGCTATCGGTAAGGTTCTGGGCATGGGCATGGCCCTGGCTGCCAAAACCTATGATAGCTACATTCTTATCTCTAATATTTCCAAGCTCCGCGTCTTTGTCGTAAAAAACCTTCATTTAAAAAAGCCTCCTCTTATTTTTATAAGTACCGCAAAAAAGCGGTCTTTAAGCCGAATATTGAGATTGTTATTTGAAATGGAAGAGTGCGTCCGCGAAATAATCTACTTCGGGCTCCTGCCAAGGACGAGGCTTCCGGTACGGGCAATCTCCTTTATACCGAAAGGGCGCAGAATATCGGTAATGGCCCCTATCTTCTCGCAGTCCCCTGTTATCTCAATGGTGTAACTTTTGGGGCTTATATCCAGTATACGGCCCCTGAAAATCTCCACAATGCTCAGTATCTCGGCGCGGTTCTCTGTCTTATGTGAGACCTTTATCATGGCAAGCTCGCGCTCTATATGTTTTTCGCCTGTAAAATCGTGGACCTTTATAACACTGATGAGCTTATTGAGCTGCTTTGTTATCTGCTCGATAATCTTCTCGCTGCCAGTTGTTATAATGGTCATTCGCGATATTTCCGGGTCCATGGTCTGGGCCACGGTAAGGGACTCGATATTAAAGCCCCTGCCGGAAAAAAGCCCGGAGATCCTTGATAGAACTCCGAATTCATTTGTAACCAGGACTGATATTGTATGACGCAATATTAGTAACCCTCCGCGCTAAATATAGATACTTTGCTCTGATTAAACAAGCAGCATCTTGTTAATGGGCTGGCCCGCAGGCACCATTGGATAAACGCCCTCAAAAGGCTCGACGCGAAAATCTATGATAGTGGGCCTGTCTTTTATCTTCAAGGCGCTCTTTATCACCTTCTCCACATCTTTGCGCTCCGTAACCTTGAATCCGGCGGCTCCGTATGACTCGGCGAGCTTGACGTAATCCGGGGCAACGGACATGCAGGTATGCGAATATCTCTTATCATAAAAGAGTTCCTGCCACTGGCGTACCATGCCGAGGACCATGTTGTTGAGGATGGCCACTATGACGGGGAGCCTGTATTGTACTGCCGTGGCTATCTCCTGTATGTTCATCTGTATGGAGCCGTCCCCTGCTATGTCTATTACAGTTCTCTTGGGAAAGGCTATCTGCGCTCCTATGGCCGCGGGAAGGCCGTAACCCATGGTGCCGAGCCCGCCCGAGGTGAGAAAGGTGCGGGGTTTATCGTACTTATAGAACTGCGCCGCCCACATCTGGTTCTGCCCTACCTCGGTGGTTATTATGGCATCGCCTTTTGTGAGATCGTAGAGCTTCTCGATGACATACTGAGGTTTTATATTACCCTTTCCGCTCCTGTCGTAGGTAAGGCTGTGCTCTTTGGACCATTTCTCTATCTCACCTGTCCAGTCGCTTATGCCTGTCCTGTACTTCTTAAGCTCAGCGGCCTTTGGCAGGGCCGTGAGCATGTCTTTCAGGACCTTCTTAACATCTCCAACAATAGGGATATCCACTGTTACGTTCTTGCTGATGGACGTGGGGTCTATATCAATATGCACCACACCGGCATAAGGGGCGAACTCGGCTATCTTGCCTGTTACGCGGTCGTCAAAACGCGAGCCGATTGCTATGAGGCAATCCGTATCCGTTACGGCCATATTGGCGGCATAGGTCCCGTGCATACCGAGCATACCCAGGAAAAGGGGATGCGTGCCCGGGAAACCTCCGAGCCCCATAAGGGTAGTAGTGGTGGGAAGACCCAGTTTTTCCGAGAACTTTGTAAGCTCTTTTGAGGCATCTGAGAGCAGTACCCCGCCACCTGCGTAGACCACAGGCCTCTTTGACTTCAGGATAAAATCAAGGGCCTTTTTTATCTGACCCGGATGCCCCTTGTAGGTGGGCTGATAGCTCGGTATATGCACCTTATCAGGGTAGCTGAAATGCGCCTTACCCGTAAAGACATCTTTTGGTATATCCACAAGCACCGGGCCAGGCCTTCCTGTTGTGGCAATAAAGAAGGCTTCTTTAATGATTCCGGCAAGATCGGCCACATCCTTAACAAGATAGTTATGCTTTGTGCAGGGCCTTGTTATGCCAACAATATCGGCCTCCTGAAAGGCGTCGTTGCCTATGAGGGCCGTTGGGACCTGTCCGCTGAAGACCACCATGGGTATGGAGTCCATATAGGCGGTGGCAATGCCTGTAACCGTATTGGTGGCTCCGGGGCCTGATGTTACGAGGACAACACCGGGTTTGCCGGAGACCCTGGCATAGCCGTCGGCCATATGCACGGCGCCCTGCTCATGGCGAACGAGTATATGCTCAAGAGGAGCGTCGTATAGTAAATCGTATGCGGGAAGGACGGCACCGCCGGGAAAACCGAAAATGGTCTTCACATCTTCTTTTAGGAGAGACTCAATAAATATCTCGGCCCCTGTTTTCATCTTCATTTTTGTCATTTAAGCACCTGATTAAGTTCCAGCTTGATTGTTATCCTCTTATGAGAGGGTCTTACTTTACAGAGGCCCTCCTGAGTGGACCTTATACTGGGTAATAGAGAGTAAAGGCTCAACTATCAACTAATTGACAGTTGCCTTGAAATCAACGAGAAAGTGGCCCCCCGCTCTCCTCTAATAAATGCAGGGAGTGCCCCTCTTTATATTCCAGGGTCCTTAAATACTCGGGCCCCCTTACTTCTGAACCGCGCCGGTGTTGGCCGAGGTGACGTTACGGGCGTATCTGCTGAGCCAGCCGGACTTTATCTTCGGGGCAGGCGCTCTCCAGGCCTTGCGTCTACTCTCAAGCTCTTCCTCGGGCACCCTTAGCTGCAGCGTTCTCTTATGTATATCCATCTCTATAAGGTCCCCTTCCTTTACAAGGGCTATTGCGCCGCCCTCCATGGCCTCAGGGGAGATATGACCCACGCAGGGGCCCCGTGTGCCGCCTGAAAACCTGCCGTCCGTAAGCAGGGCCACGGAATCGCCAAGGCCCATGCCCATGAGCGTGGCCGTAGGTGAGAGCATCTCACGCATACCCGGACCGCCTCTTGGCCCCTCATACCTGATGACAATGCAGTCCCCTTTCTTAATATCTTTTTTCACGATGGCCTTCATGGCGCGCTCTTCAGAGTCAAATACACGGGCCCGGCCAGAGAACTTCATCATGGCGCTGCTCACGCCGGACTGCTTGACAACTGCTCCAAGGGGCGCAAGGTTGCCCTTTAGCACCGCTATGCCGCCTTCCTTGTGATGAGGCCTCTTCAGAGGGCGCAGGACTTTCTCGTCTATATAATCCACCTCAGAGATAATGGCCTTAATACGCCTGCCCGAGACCGTGGGATTATCCTTAATGGAGTCCTTCAGCCTTGCAAGTACGGCAGAGATTCCTCCTGCCCAGTGCAGGTCCTCCATATAATACTCGCCAACAGGCTCCAGCGAGGCGATATGAGGCGTACTCTTGCTAAGCGCATCAAATGTCTCAAGGGGCAGGTCAACGCCTGCCTCATAAGCTATGGCAAGAAGATGGAGCACGGTATTGCTTGAGCCCCCAAGGGCAAGGTCCACGCGGATGGCGTTCTCAAAGGCCGCCTTTGTAAGTATTTTACGCGGGGTGACCTGCTTTTGCACAAGCTCCACTATCCTTACGCCGCTCTCAAAGGCTATTCGTCTCTTATCTGCAGAGCCGGCCATGGAGGTGCCGCACCAGGGAAGGCTCATGCCCATGGCCTCGGTAAGACAGTTCATGGTATTGGCTGTATAAAGTCCCTGACAGGACCCCTGGCCCGGACAGGCGCCCATCTCGCAGGCATTAAGCTCGTCTGCGTCTATCTCACCATTCTTAAAGCGGCCCATGGCCTCAAAAGTGTTGCGTATGAGGGAGAGTTTTTTCCCTCTGTACCTGCCAGTCATCATGGGCCCGGCAGAGACCACGATGGAGGGAATATTGAGCCTTGCAGCGGCCATAAGCATGCCGGGGCTTATCTTATCGCAGTTTGTAAGAAGCACGAGACCGTCAAGGGCGTGGCCCTCGGCAACGCTCTCTACCATATCGGCGATAAGTTCCCGTATGGGCAGGGAGTAATGCATACCCTTGTGTCCCATGGAAATACCGTCACAGACGCCTGGAAGCCCAAAAATAAATGGATAACCTCCGCCTGTGTGAACGCCCTTCTCAATAAAACGTTCAAGGTCCCTCATGCCTATGTGGCCGGGAATGAGGTCAGTAAAGCTGGAGGCAATGCCTATAAAGGGCTTTTTCATCTCCTTTTTAGGCACGCCTGTTGCGTACATGAGCGCCCGGTGGGGCACTCTCTCAACGCCTTTCTTAACTCTGTCGCTTCTACCTGCCATATTGTAAATGACTCCCTCTGGTGCTCCGGTGGTCCACATCCAGGGCGCCATTGCCTTGAAGAGGATTTTTTTACCTGACTCTGATATCTAAAAACTAAAGAACAACGGCAACTTACAATAGAGCCTGCGCCATTGAGTTTATTGTATTATATCACCTTGAAGCCGTGCCTCCTGGAGTTAGCCTATAAGGGAAAATATTTCTAATTGGTTCCGCCCCCTGGCTAAGCATCAGCTGCGGCGAGCATCTGCTCCATCTCGTCTTTCAGGGCCAGCTTCAGCTTCTTGAGCTTTTTCTCCTCAAAAATCTCGTCCTCATTTAAGATACCCTTTCTCTCCAGCTCCGCTACCCTCTGCTTGTACTCCTTGTGCTCCAGATAAGCCTTTTTAAAAACCTCGTTTTCCTCAAGTAGTCTCTCAACGAGTTCCGTCTGCTCCAGCATGGCACCTCCTTTTATAAAGAAAAAATCAAGATAGAAACTCCCAAATTTACAGGGGACTTTTTATCGTACTGACGCATATAATGCAGTTTACTTATCATAACTTACAAGAAAAGAGTTGTCAACAGGACTTAAGACGTCTTCTTTCTTATCTCAGCCTCTGATTTTCTAAGATATAATGGTGTAAGCCCAGTGGGCTCCACCTTCTCCGCGGCCTTGCTGGCTGCAAGGTATGCAATATTTGAGGCCCTTACATGCCATAAAGGCTCATGGGCAAGGAGGGCTCCCTTACGATTCTCCTTAATAAATTCACTGTAACGTGCAAGACCATTTCCCATAAAGAGAATAGGCTCCGGCTCCGGGACAAGCTCCTGCAGGCGCCTCAGGAGAACATCCGGGCTCATTGCCCCACCCTCCATAAGGGTTTTTGGCAACTGCACGCGGCCTCTCATGGAGTAAAGGGCCGAGTAAACCTCTGACTTTCTCGCATCAAGGACAGGAGCGACGGGGATACCGGAAAAAGGGGCGTTCAGGGCCAGGGCCATAAGTGTGGAGACTCCGGCGACGGGTCTTCCAGAAGACCAGGCAAGGCCTTTTATGGTAGTGAGGCCGATACGAAGCCCTGTAAAAGAGCCCGGACCTATGGAGACGGCGTAAAGGTCTATATCCCCGGGGGCCACGGAGGACTCGTCACAGAGGGCCGCAATGCTTTCCAGCAGCCACTTTGCATGGGGGCCGGCAGAGGCTACTGTGCGCTCGCCCTTAAGGAGACCGTCCTCTACAAGGGCTATGCTTCCCGAGGTAGCCGAGGTATCAATAGCGAGTATCAAGGATCAGGTTCCCTTTCTCCGACTTTCTACGGGATTTGTCAAAAACCTCAACTCAGGATACGAAAAATGTCGTTATAAGTGACAAGCACCATGAGGGTTATTATCAGTGCAATACCTATCTGCTGCGCAACTCCCATGAACCTGTCGCTAAGGGGTTTGCCCTTAACGGCTTCCACGCCAAGGAACATGATATGGCCGCCGTCAAGCACGGGTATGGGAAATAGATTGATTATACCCAGCTGAAGGCTGAGAAATGCCATGAGTGAGAGTATATCCGTAAGGCCCTCATTTGCCGCCCTTCCCGCCACCTGCGCTATCATGATAGGCCCGCCAAGGGTCTTAAGTGAATACTCACCGAGAACGAGGCCCTTGATGACTACAAAGAGTTTTGCCGTCATATCCACTGATGTGGATACACCCTTTTGTATTGACTCACCAAGGCCGTATTTCTTCAGCGACCTCTCTTCTTCTCTTGATACGCCTATGAGGAACCTCTTCCCGTCATCGGCGGCACGCGGTGTGATATCCACCTCAAAGGTTTCCTCACCCCTCTTAATAGTAAAGACCTTGCTTGCGGCGTCTTTACCTACATGTGTCTCAAGCTCAATCCAGTGGTTTATGGGCACGCCGTTCACAGCGAGTATCTCATCACCGGACTGCAGGCCTGCTTTTCCGGCGGGATACTCTTTATTCACCTCGCTGATTACAGCAGGCATTGCCGGCAGCACCCCTACGGTGCCGGCCCCTGTTGTTACTGATGTGCCGGGGCTGAGAGTTGCGATAATATCCTCGCCCGCCCGGTCTATAGAGAGCTTCAGGGGCTTATCGGGGTTCATCGTAGTAGTGGCAATAAAATCCTGCCATGTAGCCGTGCTCTCGCCGTTCACTACTCTGATGGTATCGCCTATTTGTATACCGGCCTTGTCAGCGGGGCTCTCCTCGTAGACATAACCTACGGTTGCAGGCTGCTCGAGGTACGCCGGAACCTCTATGCCTATGACATATACAAGGGGAAAGAGTATGACGGCAAGGAGAAGGTTCATTATTGGCCCGGCGAAGATTACGGCAGCCCGTGTAAGGGGAGGCTTGGCGGCAAATGACCGTCTTTTCTCCTCTTCAGTAACCTCTTCTCCCGGGTTCTCACCTACCATCTTTACATATCCTCCAAGGGGCAGGAGGCTTAAGACATACTCTGTCTCACCCTTTCGAAAGCCCAGCATCTTCGGGCCGAAACCAAGGGAGAATTTTTCCACCTTAATATCGCTGAGCTTGGCAACGGCAAAATGACCAAGTTCATGAATAAATATAAGGACACCAAGTACTATGACAAAGGAAATTACTGTAACCATATTTTTTTACCTCAGCTTAAATCCCTGATAACCTCAAGGGCACGGGCCCTTGCCTCGTTATCGGCGTCTAATACGTCCTCTATAACCGTGGCCTCTCTCGCCGCGCAGCTATTAAGAACTCTATCTATTACAGTGAAAATATCGGTAAACCTAATATTACCGCCAAGAAAATGCTCTACGGCCACCTCGTCTGCGGCATTTAGCAGAGCCGGGGCCGTGCCGCCTCTGCGTAGAGCGGCGTATGCCAGGTCAAGACAGGGAAACCTCTCAGTATCCGGGGTAAAGAACTCAAGAGAGAGCCTCTCAAGGCCAAGAGGCGTAATTGTGTCCCCGATCCTCTCAGGATAGCCAAGGGCATAGGCAATAGGGCCTCTCATATCGGCAGTGCCCATCTGAGAGATAATCGAGCCGTCTACGTACTCTACCATGGAGTGAACGATACTCTGAGGATGAATGGAGACTGAAATCCGCTCGGCCGGAAGGCCAAAGAGCCACCTTGCCTCAATAACCTCAAGTCCCTTGTTAATAAGTGTGGCTGAGTCAATGGTCACCTTTTTGCCCATAGACCAGCGGGGGTGATTAAGGGCCTCCTGCGGTGTAACGGCGCCAAGGTCAAGCTCCGGGCGGTTAAAAAAAGGACCGCCTGAGGCAGTTAATATAACACGCCTCACGTCTGTAATTCTGTGACCTGCAAGAGACTGAAATAAAGCGCTATGCTCGCTGTCAACAGGCAGTATGCTTACGCCTGCCTTCTGGGCCGCCTCCATTACAATGGAGCCTGCAAGAACCATGGCCTCTTTATTTGCAAGGGCTATGTCTTTTCCCGCCTCTATGGCGGCCAGAGTGGGCATAAGCCCGGCGGCGCCGGAAATAGCGGCCACCACCATATCGACCCCGGTAATGGCAGCGGCGGCAATGGCACCGTCAAGACCTGCCCCTGCCTTTACCCTGCCCTTAAAGTGTTTCTCTACCCAGAGCGCGTCATCAGGGCGGAGCGTAGAGACATAGGAGGGATTAAACTCCTCAATCTGCTCCTTAAGGAGCTCCATATTCAGGCCTGCCGATAGAGCTGAGACACTGAACCTCTCTGGATTGGCGCGTACAACATCAAGGGTACTGCGGCCTATGGAGCCTGTTGAGCCGAGCACGGCAAGTGTCTTCATCGTGCTCATCTTACGCTGCCTCTATAGGGAGATGACGTAAAAACATACTTTTTTATTATCCTATATTTTAAGACTTATTGCCAGAAGATAAAAGGCAGGCAGAGAAAAGAACATGCTGTCTATCCTGTCAAGGACCCCGCCGTGGCCCGGCAGTATTGTCCCTGAGTCCTTTACGCCAGCGCCCCTCTTGATTATGGACTCAAAGAGGTCTCCGGCTATACCGAGGATACCTGTAATAATGGCCAGGATAAAGACCGAGCCATAACCTGTTAGATGCGTAAAGGCGTTAAAGATTACCGCGGCTGCTATGCCGGAGGCTATGCCTCCCATGGCTCCTTCTATGGTCTTGCCTGGACTTACCGAGGGACAGAGCTTATGCCTGCCATAGGCGCGGCCAAAGACATAGGCAAGGGAATCATTGCACCAGATGACTATTAGAAAGAAAAGTATCCACTTTCTGCCGCTTTGCGCCTCGGCAAGGAGTAAAAAGTAAGAGAGGGGAAGGCTGATGTAAATAAGGCCCGCTGACTTAAAGACCGCCTCCTGTACGGCCATTCTGTGCTCAGATGCACCGGCAAGGGCTAAAAAGAGAAATATAAAGAGCCCTGCGATTAAGAGAAGCGGCGTATAAGCGCCACCTGAGGTGTAAACAGCGAGAGTGAGTAGAAGGCCTATAAGGGAAGCAAGGACGCCGGAGCCGTGAGCATCAAAGATAAAACCGGTAAGCCTGTTATACTCAAGGAGCGCGAGAAAGGTAAGGAGCATCACCACTGCAAGTAATAAGAGAGGCGGCCCGTACAGGACAAGGGCAACTACTACGGGAATTAATAAAAAGGCTGTGGCTATCCTCTTCAGCATCGTCTCTCCAGCTGATCATTCATGGTCTTCAACTGAACCCGCATAGATATTATAGGTAAGTGGATATGCTGGTTTTAAAGGAGTGCGCCAACCTTTTCCTTGACAAGTCCAAAACGACGCTCGCGTTTATGATAGTCACCCAGGGCCTCATCAAGGTGCGCCCTGGTGAAATCAGGCCAGAGCACATCAGAGATATGAATTTCCGTATAGGCAAGCTGCCAGAGGAGAAAATTGCTTATCCTTGACTCTCCGCTTGTCCTTATCAGAAGGTCCGGGTCAGGTATCCCCGCCGTGTATAGCCCCTGGCTGAAGGTCTTTTCTGTAATATCTTCCGCTCTTATCTCATTCTTCTTTACTTTCTCCGCAAGCTTCCTGGCGGCCATTACAATCTCTTCGCGTCCGCTGTAACTAAGAGCTAACTGAAGGCGCATCTCCGTGAAAGAGGCGGTCTTTTTCTCAAGACTATCTATTACCTCTCTTACACTGTCTGGCAGATCTTCCAGGTTACCTATGGCCTTAAAGCAGATTTTGTTCTTCAAGAAAAGTTCTTCTTCAGTCCTTAGATGGTTCTCAAGGAGCCTCATGAGAAAACCCACCTCTTCAGCAGGGCGCTGCCAGTTCTCTCTTGAGAAGGTATAGAGGGTAAGGTATTTCAGGCCAATTTCCCTGCAGTAGGTAACTACGTCTCTTACGACCTCAATGCCTTTTTTGTGGCCGTTAATCCTGTTAAGGAGCCTTTTTCGCGCCCACCGGCCGTTACCATCCATTATGATGGCTATGTGACGCGGCATATCCAATTGAGAGAGCTCTGTCATTTTTTGAATACCTTTATTCAGATAGGTGGGCAAAGACTGAGAGGAAAGAGGCCTCTATGGAATAAGTGCCCTTCCTCCCTGAACTCGTCAATGGCACTGCCGGCAAGGGGTGTGAGTATTCAACCTGCCGGATAAACTTGAAAACACCAGTCATACAGTCTTAACCGTGAAGGCCCGGTTATTTTACCTGCTACACAGCCAGCCGGGGTTTTTATTACCGAGACCCCGCTGGTCCTAAATCTCCATTATCTCGGACTCTTTCCTTGAGAGGGCCTCGTCTACCTTTTTAATATAAGTATCTGTAAGCGCTTGAATCTCCTCGTAAGCCCTTTTTTCATCGTCCTGGGAGATTTCCTTGTTTTTCTCAAGTTTTTTCACCTTCTCATTGGAGTCCCTGCGTATATTTCTAATGGAAACCTTGCACTCCTCTCCAAACCTGTGGGCTACCTTGACAAGCTCTTTTCTTCTCTCTTCCGTAAGCTGCGGAATATTAATACGGATTATTTTACCGTCATTGGATGGGGTAAGACCAAGAACAGATGATGATAGGATGGCCTTCTCAATAGCGCCTATCTGGGTTACGTCCCAGGGGGCGATTGTGATGAGCCTGGGCTCCGGGGCGTTAAGGGTAGCCACCTGGCCAATGGGCGTCTGGGTGCCGTAGTAATCCACCATTACATTGTCGAATATAGCCACAGATGCCCGTCCTGTTCTCAGTGCGGAAAACTCATTGCCAAGTGCCGTGAGGGCAAGTTCCATCCTCTCTTTTATCTCCTTTGCGCTGTGCCTGTCCACGTCCTTCCCCTTACACTCCCTCTGGAGTAAATTCGAAGTTTATACCCGATTGGCTGCCTCTTGAAATTGAAAATACTCCTCAGGGGGCTACAACAGTGCCAATGGCCTCGCCCCTGGCTATACGCGTGAGGTTGCCGGACTCCTTGATATCAAAGACAACAATGGGCATATGATTATCCATGCAGAGTGAGACTGCCGTAGAGTCCATTACCTTGAGGCCGAGCCTCAGCACATCAAAGTATGTAAGGGTCTCGTACTTAACGGCCTCGTCGTCTTCTGATGGGTCCCTGTCGTAAACGCCGTCCACCTTGGTGCCTTTCAAGAGGACATCGGCATTCATCTCCATGGCGCGAAGGGCCGCGGCAGTATCTGTAGTAAAGTATGGGTTGCCCGTGCCGGCGCCAAATATCACCACCCTTTCTTTCTCAAGGTGTCTTATGGCGCGTCTTCTTATATATGGCTCGGCAAGCTCCTTCATCTCTATGGCGGTTATCACCCTTGTCATCACGCCGGCTCTCTCAATGGCGTCCTGAAGCATTAGGGCGTTTATCACAGTGGCAAGCATACCGACATAATCGGCCGTGGCACGCTCCATGCCCTTGGCGCTTGACGATACGCCTCTAAAAATATTCCCGCCGCCTATGACAATGGAGACATCGGCGCCAAGGTTGTGAAGTTCGGCCACCTCAGTGGCAATGACTTTAACAGTGTTGTTGTCAATGCCATACTCCAGCTTTCCCATGAGGACTTCGCCGGAGAGTTTCAGCAGTATTCTCTTGTATTTCAGAGTTTCCGGCATGGGCCTCCAGATATAACCGCAAGACACTCGATTTTTTTCCTGATGGAGATACTATGACCCGGTCTTTGGTAACGTCTTAAGAGTATAACAGCGCTTCAGGGCTAAGCCGGCTGGAAGGCCTTGAGGATCAGGACTGAAGGGCCTCTACTTCCTTCAGGAAGTCGTCCTCCTTTTTTTCCATGCCCTCGCCTACCTTGAACCTTACAAATCGCCTTACGGAAATATTTTCACCGATACGCGCCACGCTCTCTATGATGAGCTTTTCAATGGTGGCGTCAGGGTCTTTTACAAAAGGCTGCTCAAGGAGGCAGATGCCCTGCAAAAATTTGTCCAGCTTCCCCTCTACTATCTTCTCAATGACGTGGTCCGGTTTTCCAGACTCTTTTGCCTGACTGACATATATAGCCTTCTCAGCCTCCAGGACCTCGGCAGGGACCTCGGTGCGGTTTATATAGGCAGGCCCCATTGCGGCTATATGCATGGCTATATCCTTGACAAGCTCGATAAAGTCCTCGTTTTTCGCCACAAAGTCTGTCTCGCAGTTAACCTCAAGGAGCACGCCAAGCTTGCCGCCGGGGTGTATGTATGAGTATACTATGCCCTCGGATGTAACGCGGCCTGCCTTTTTCGATGCCGCGCTGAGTCCCTTTTCTCTAAGAAAAACAACTGCCTGCTCAAGGTCACCATCAGTTTCCCTGAGGGCCTTCTTGCAGTCCATGAAGCCGGCGCCTGTTTTTTCTCTCAGTTCTTTTACTGTCTTTGCTGAAATTTCCATCTATAAACTTCTCCCAGAGATTATATTCTTTTAATCATAAACAACTGGCTCTACCATGCTTAAGAGGCCGGCTCCTCAGCCTTCTTAGCAGGCGCGGCGGCCTTTTTTGCAGGCTTTTCAGCCTTTTTAGCAGGCGCGGCGGCTTTTTTTGCAGGCTCTTTAGCCTCCTCTGCTGGCGCGGCGGCCTCTTTTACGGGCTTTTCGGTCCTGGCAGCGGGAGCCTCGCTCTTCTCTACAGGAGCCACGGCTTTTTCCTCCTGCACCGCAACACTGCTCTCGCCGGACTTTTCTATCTCACCGGAAGAATCACCGGCAGGTTCCGCCGCCCCTGCGGGAGCGGCCTTGGCCTCTTCCTCGCTCTTGCTCTGCAGGCTCGCCTCGTACATGGCAGTACCCTCCAGGCAGGCATCGGCAATGGCAGAAGAAAATAGCTTGATGGCCCGTATGGCGTCATCATTGCCCGGAATGACCATATCAACCTCATCGGGATCACAGTTGGAATCAACAATGGCAACAACGGTTATGCCTAATTTTCGAGCCTCTTTAATAGCTATAGCCTCTTTCTTTGAGTCAACAACGAACATAACCGCAGGCGGAGCGGTCATCTCCCTTACACCGCCCAGATATTTCTCAAGCCTCAGTTTCTCTCTCTCAAGCATGAGGCGCTCTTTCTTGGTAGCCCCGGCAAAATCCTCGCTATCCTCAAGTTTATCAAGTTTATTCAGGCGTGCGATGCTCTTTTTAACAGTGGCAAAATTTGTGAGAAATCCGCCTATCCACCTGTTGTTCACATAAAACATGCCGCAGCGGCGGGCCTCTTCTTCTATGGACTTATGAGCCTGTTTCTTTGTGCCCACAAAGAGGACCCTGGCGCCCCGGGCCGTAGAGTCGCGGACAAAATCGTATGATGACCTGAAGAGCTTTACGGTCTGCTGCAGGTCGATAATGTAAATTCCGTTTCTTGCCCCAAAAATATAGGACTTCATCTTGGGGTTCCACCTTCTTGTCTGGTGTCCAAAATGGACACCGCTCTCGAGAAGCTGTTTCATCGTAAGGTAAGCCATGTTTTTCCTCCAGTTTGCGGTTGGTATCCTCCGCGCCGGTGTGGATTATGGGCCCCCTCAAGGGGACACCGCAGGTTTGTGAGACGGCGCGTGTGTATTTAATCTGATATTATTAACACACCTTTACAGATACTTGCAAGAAGTTTTTTTTCTTTAGATTGCCCTGAGGCGGGTTAAAGAAGGGGGTGAAATAGGGGCTGAATCTGTATGGCCGGGGTCCGGGGGCGCGCCATGATGGCAGAGGTTAAACCATGTGATGTTTTTTCCAAATTCACAAAAACAAGCCCCCCCTTTCTCCAGGTCCTGACGCTCATAAAAGAAAAAAGGGGGGGCGAAAAATTCTTCCCACACTTGGAGAAGAAAGATTACTCCGCCAGGCGAAAGCCAGTTACAGGACTACGCAAGTTAGGTTCCTGAGCGTAACGATAGGTTGTACGAAGCTTATTGGGATCAGACATGAAAGAACCGCCGCGGATGGTGCGCCAGCTGGAGAAATCCGGGCCATATGGATCATTCTTGTCGGAGACTTTGTAATAATCAAAATCAAAGTTGTCCTCAACCCACTCCCATGCATTACCGGTCATATCGTATAGACCAAGGGCGTTGGGCTTTTTTTCCTTACCGTAATGAAGTTTTCCATCCGAATTATAGTAAAACCAGCCGTAATCTTCGATAGATTCATCATTATCAGTACCTGACCACCTGATGTTTTTTCCTCGCTCCCTGGCGGCATACTCCCACTCCGCCTCAGTTGGAAAACGGTAAAAACCGTCAGTAAGTCTGTTAAGAACCCCTATAAAAACATTGGCCCACGCCCAAGATACACCGACAATGGGCATCTTGGGGTCAAGGCCCTCGCTATGGGACCAACCCATTACATGCTCCCATAATTCATTGGTCACCTCAGCCTCGGCAATGTAATAATCAGAGAGACATACCTCGTGCACAGGAACTTCATCATCATCGCCAGTGCCGGTCCAGTCTCCCATATTAAAGCACCCCCCCCTAACATATTTCATATTTATGGGAGGTAAAGTCCTTTTTTTCTCCTCCCAGGCTTTTCTTTTTTTCTCTTTCTCAAGCTCAATTCTCTCTGCCCTGGTAAGAGGTTCGTCGCTTAGCGGTGTGTGCTTTGCCGGTGGTTTGTGCCTGCCTGAAGATTCGTACTTGATGGACGGTTTTTTCTCCGCCTCAGGTTTCTTCTCTGCTGCCATGACACTCTCAGAGGAGAGTAAAAAAGGCACAACCATAACAAAAGCGAGTAGTAAAAAGAACAACCTCTTCATTGGATACCTCCTGAAGAATATTTTTTATTAGACTCCATATTTTAATTTAAAAAAACTACTTGAATAAGACTAACTGCGGGGCCTTCACCTCATCCTCTACCTTTACAGGGTATTGAGATGTAAAGCAGGAATCGCAAAAACCCTTATCCTGCCCCACGGCCTTGTAGAGGCCATCAAGGGAGAGATAACTCAAGGTGTCGGAGGTAAGGTAGTTATTTATCTCTTCCACCTTGTGATTAGAGGCTATGAGCTCTTCGGTAGTGGGCGTGTCAATACCGTAATAACAGGGCGAGATGCTGGGCGGAGAGCTTATCTTCATATGCACCTCTTTGGCGCGGGCGTCCCTTATCATCTTTACTATCTTTCTGCTCGTCGTGCCGCGCACCAGGGAGTCGTCAACAACGACTACACGTTTACCTTTTATAACGTCCTTTACGGCGTTGAGCTTGAGCTTGACACCGAAGTGGCGTATGGAGTCCTGCGGTTCAATAAAGGTCCTGCCCACGTAATGGCTTCTCACGATACCCTTCTCAAAGGGTATGCCAGAGGCCTCGGCATAGCCTATGGCCGCCGGTACGCCGGAATCGGGCACTGGTATTACTATATCCGCCTCCACGGGGTTTTCTTTTGCCAGTATACGCCCGAAATTCTTCCTGATTTCGTAGACGCTCTTTCCAAAAATGTGTGAATCAGGACGGGCAAAGTATATAAACTCGAAGATGCACTGATGGGGCTGCACCGGAGCAAAAGGCTTATAGGACTGAAGCCCTTTCTTATCCATGATGATTATCTCACCTGGTTCAATGTCTCTTATGTAGGTAGCCTCTATGAGGTCAAGGGCGCAGGTCTCCGAGGCCACTACAAGTGAGTCTCGAAGTTTTCCCAGGCATAGCGGCCTGAAACCATAGGGGTCACGGGCGGCAACCATAGTACCCTTGTCCGTAAGAAAGACAAGGGAATAGGCCCCTTTGAGCTTGCTCAGCGCATAGGTTATCCTGTCAATAAGATAACGCTCCTTACAGGACGACATAAGGTGGACAATAGTCTCAGTGTCCATGCCTGACTGGAAGATGGAGCCATGGGCCTCGAACTCGGCCCTTATAGTAAATGAATTTACTATATTGCCGTTATGCGCCACGGCTATGCCGCCGCGGGCGTACTCAACGACAAAGGGCTGGGCGTTCTTTATATGGCTCTCTCCTGCCGTGGAGTACCGGACATGGCCTATGGCCGATGAACCTGAGAGGTTATTTATACTCTTGCTGTTAAAGACATCGGCTACAAGGCCCATACCCTTGTGAGAATACAGGCGGCTGCCGTCGCTTGAGGCAATACCGGCGCTCTCCTGGCCACGGTGCTGAAGACCGTAGAGGCCGAGGTAGGTTATGTTGGCGGCTTCTGTATGACCGTAGATGCCAAAGACGCCGCACTCATCATTAAAGCGGTCTTTTCTAAAGGTAGAATCCATTATGATTAGTTTAGACCCCCAAAATTTTTCACTGGAAGATAAAGAAGATACGCCATGACCTGGCCTCTCTCTGTTAAGTCACTAATACGTAAATCGTAAAAAAAACCTTGCATGGCACCAACTGCCGGCTTGTGCTAAAAAACCTCTCACCTTAAAAGGATAATACATGCCCCGCTGCTAAGCATCCCCCCCGCCATCCTCTATGAGCCCCTTAAGGGAGTCTCTGTAGGCCTTCTCCAGGGTTTGTAGCGGGGTCTCTATAAGGCCCTTAATCGTAAAGCCACTCTCCACTGTGCGGCCAATTACAGCGAGGGGTACTCCTCGTGAGGCGCATATACCTTCAAGGGCCGCAAGGTCCTTGTCACGAATAGAGACGACTATCCTTCCATAAGTCTCGGCAAATAGAAGCTCATCAGGACGTAGACCTGAGGTTGACCCCAGATCAACGTCAATACCTACGCTACCCGTAGGGTTAAGGGCCGCCTCAACAAGGGCCACGGCAAGGCCTCCCTCACTGCAGTCGTGTGCTGATAATATTATACCAGTCTTTATAACCTCCAGACAAGCCTCTTGAAGTGATTTTTCCTCTTCAAGGTCCACTTCAGGGGCGAGCCCCTGCTCCAGGCCATGAATAGAACTCAGGTACTCTGTGCCGCCAAGACCGCTTTTTGTCCTGCCCATGAGGGCTATGAGATGGCCCGGTCTCTGGAACCACTGCCTTGTAATTGTAGAGCAATCCTCAATGAGGCCAAGCATACCAATAGCAGGCGTGGGATATATGCCCCTGCCGCTGGTCTCGTTATAGAGGCTTACATTACCGCCGATTACAGGCACACTGAGTGAGAGGCAGGCCTCTTTAATACCGGCAACAGCCTCTTTGAACTGCCACATTATCCCAGGCCTCTCGGGGTTGCCAAAATTCAGGCAATCCGTTAACGCAAGGGGCCTTGCGCCTGAGCAGACAAGGTTTCTCGCGGCCTCGGCAACGGCCGCCGAGGCGCCGCTCCGGGGGTCGAGATAACAATGAAGGGGGTTACAGTCAACGCTGAGGGCTATGGCCCTGTTGGTGCCCTTTATCCGGATAACAGCGGCGTCTGAGCCGGGAGAGACAACGGTATCAGAGCGCACCATGTAATCAAACTGCGAGTAGATAGACTCACGGCTTGAAATATTGGCCGAGGATATGAGCCTTAACAAGACCTCGTTATAATCATCAGGAAGCGGTATGGACGTTACATCAAGGGCCTTCAGCCCCTCCTGCCACTCTGGTTTTTGGGCGGGCCTCTCGTACTGGGGAGCGCTATCAGTAAGGATAGTAACGGGAATATCGGCCGCTACCTTCCCTCCCTCCAGTATCCGCACGGTCTCCTCTTCAATAACCCTTCCAACTACCTCGCAGTCAAGGTCCCATTTGGTGAATATGGCCTTCACCTTATCTTCCATGCCTTTTTTTGCTACTATGAGCATCCTCTCCTGCGACTCCGATAGGAGCAGCTCGTAGCTCGTCATACCTTCTTCGCGGCGTGGAATACGGTCCATATCCAGCTCTATTCCCGCCCCGCCGCGAGATGCCATCTCCACGCTTGATGAGGTAAGGCCCGCGGCTCCCATGTCCTGAATGCCCACGATATAATCCTTCTTAAATAGCTCAAGACAGGCCTCAAGAAGGAGTTTTTCCGTAAAAGGGTCGCCAACCTGCACTGTGGGCCGCCGCTCCTCGCCGCCGTCACCAAAGACGTCAGAGGCCATGGTGGCCCCGTGTATGCCGTCCCTGCCCGTCTTTGAGCCTACGTATATTACAGGGTTGCCCTTGCCTGTGGCCGTGCCCTTAAAAATCTTGTCGGTCTTCACTATTCCGGCGTTCATGACGTTTACAAGGCAGTTACCCGAATAGGAGTCGTTGAGATAAAGTGTACCGCCCACGGTGGGCACTCCCATGCAGTTGCCGTAACCTGCTATGCCGGAGACAACGCCGTTTACGAGGTAGGGTGTGCGCTTGTTCTTAAATGTACCGAAAAAGAGTGAGTTGAGGCTGGCAACGGGGCGCGCTCCCATGGTGAATATATCACGGAGTATGCCGCCAACGCCTGTTGCCGCTCCCTGATATGGCTCGATAAAGGAGGGATGATTATGGCTCTCCATCTTGAAGACGCAGGCAAGCCCCTCGCCTATGTCTACGACACCGGCGTTCTCGCCGGGTCCTTCTATGACCTGAGGCCCAGAGGTGGGAAAACCCTTCAGATGCACACGTGATGACTTATATGAGCAGTGCTCACTCCACATGACGGAAAAGATACCAAGCTCAACATAATTGGGCTCCCTGCCAAGCTCCTTTACGACTCGCGAGTACTCATCAGGGCTGAGGCCGTGCTGTGCTACTAACTCTTCTGTTATCTCCATGTAAGGGGAAGGTCCTTTGAATTTTTTAAAGAAACAGGATAACGGAATCCAGACGGAAAGGCAAGACCTGCCTCTTATTTATGGGAATTATCCGGGGGGCGTCTTATCAATACCATGCCCTGCAAAGATGGACCCGGCCTTCAATAATATACCGCGCTCGTCATTAAAGCGAAGGAGCGTGGCGGCCTCTGCCATTGGAAACCATCTGCAATCGGATATTTCCAAGTCATCATATGCGCATATATCACCGCCAATGCACCTCATGAGAAAAAAATGAACAATCTTGTGCCGTTTTACTGCCTCAGGGTCGCCGCGGAAGATAAAATCAAAACTCATGGAGCCAAGGGGAGCAAGGATGGAACCAAC